>VGYV01000013.1 GCA_016872855.1 Planctomycetota bacterium | reverse complement strand
GGACGTGGACGAGCATCTGGACGAGGCTGTCCTTGACCTCGGCAAGCTGGCGTAGCTGGCGGTGGCTGGCCTCGAGGCGCTCCTGGGCGCGGCGGGCCTCGACGATCTGGCGGCGCATCTCGATGGCGGAGGAGACGCGGAGCACCACGTCGGCCACCGACACGGGCTTGATTAGGTAGTCGTAGGCCCCCAGGCGCATCGAGCGGAGGGCGGTCTCGATGTCGCCGACCGCGGTGACGACGATGACGCTAGTGTCGGGCGCCTCCATCCGCACCTTGACGAGCAGCTCGACGCCGCTCATTTCGGGCAGCATCAGGTCGCAGAGCATCACGTCCACCGGCGCCGCCTCGCCATCGCGGCCCGCTCGGATGCGTTCGAGGGCCTGGGGAGCTGTGGCGGCGCCGGCGCCGCGATAGCCGGCGCCCGCCAGGCCCGCCAGCAGCATCTCGCGGACGCCCTCTTCGTCGTCCACCACTAACACGTGGGCAGAAAAGGGGACATTCTCCTTTTCTGCGCAGCAGCCTTGGGCGCCCGAAGGGGACATTCTGCTTTCCCGCGAAGCGGCCTTCGGCGCCCCCCTTGGGGGCGGAAAGCAGAATGTCCCCGTGGTGAATGTCCCCTTTTCTGCCCAGGGCTCAGCAAGTTCCTGCTGAAGGACGGGAGGGGGGGATGGAGAGAGGAGCACATCGGTGGGTGCAAGCCTCGTCGAACAGTCAGACATGTGCTCAACCCCCATATACCCCCCTCCTGTCCTTCAGCCGCTCACGGAGCGAGAGAGGGCAGAGCAACCGGCGTGCCGGCCGGCCGGCGGGCGCCGAGAGGCGCGCCACGCCGCTGCAAGGCATTGGGGCAACAGCGCTTGGGATGATGGGGGTTGCCGGAGCCGGGGCACGCCACGGGGGCCCTATGGCGTGGCATCTATTGACCGCCCGCCACCCGCGCCCAGTTCCTTGGCCTTGTAGTAGAGGGTCTTGTAGTCCACCTTGAGCAGGCGCGCGGCCTGGCTGCGGTTGCCGCCCGTGCGCTCGAGGACGGCGGCGATAACGGATTGCTCGACCTGGCGGACGCACTCGCGCGTGATGTCCTTGAGCGACCACTGGCCGGCGAGCACCTGGTCGAGGTTGCTGGGCTGCACGGCGGGGCGCTCGGCGGCCCGGTGCAACTCTGAGCCGGGCACGGCGCAGCGCGCGCTCGCCGCGCGCACGTGGTCGGGGTTCACCGTGTCCTCGGCCAGCAGCACGGCGCGGCGGATGACGTTGCGCAGCTCGCGGACGTTGCCCGGCCACTCGTAGCCGTAGAGGAGTTCCATGGCTTGCGGCGAGACGCCCTGGACGCGCCGTCCAAGCTCCTCGCTGGCCTGGGCCAGGAAGCGCTGGGCGAGGTGCGCGATGTCCTCCTTGCGCTTGCGCAGGGGGGGTATCTCGATGGCGAATTCGTTGAGGCGGTGGAACAGGTCGCGGCGGAAGGCCCCCCGCTCGACCAGGCGCTGGAGGTCCTGGTTGCTGGCGGCCACCACGCGGATGTCCACCGGGATGGGCTCCTTGCCGCCGACGCGGTAGACCTGGCGGTCCTCCAGGGCGCACAGGAGCTTGCGCATCATGGCCTCGGAGAGGTTGGCCACCTCGTCGAGGAAGAGCGTGCCCTCGTGCGCGCGCTCGAAGTAGCCGCCCTTGCGCTCGACGGCCCCCGTGAAGGCCCCGCGCTCGTGGCCGAACAGCTCGCTCTCGATCAGCGTGTCGGGGATCGCCCCGCAGTCCACCCGCACCAGGCGGCGGGCCGCGCGCTCGCTCAGGTCGTGGACGGCGCGGGCCACCAGGCTCTTCCCCGCCCCCGTCTCGCCGTGGAGGAGCACGGTCAGGCCCGTGCCCGCCACCTGTGCCACCTGCTCGCACACGCGCCGCACCGCGGCGCTCGGGCCCATCATCTCCGCCAGCGAGGCCCGCGAGGCGAGGAGGAGCTGCCCGCCGTCCCCCTCGGGGCCGCCGGGCGCCACGCGCTCGACGATCTCCAGCAGCGCCGCCAGGCGCACCGGCTTCGCCACGAAGTCCTCCGCCCCGAGCCGCATCGCCGCCACCGCCGCATCAACCGTCCCGTGGCCCGTGACCACGACCACGGGCAGCCGGCGGTCCAGCTCCTTGATGCGGGCCAGGGTGTCGAGACCGCTCAGGCCGGGCATGCACAGGTCGAGGAGCACGGCGTGAGGCCGCTGCTGGCCGATGAGCTTCACCGCCTCGTCGCCCCCCGCGGCCGTCAGCGCCTCGTAGCCCTTCGCCTCAAAGAAGCCCCGGAGCATGTCCCGGATGGCCGGCTCGTCGTCAACGACAAGCACCCTCTTCCGGCCCTCCTGTAGCGCCATATGACCTTCCGTCTGAAATTCGCGCGCCTCGCGCGCGCGTGCTGCGGATGCAACCCAGTGCCTCCCTCAGATGGGCAGAAACACCTGCGCCGTGGTGCCCCGGCCGCTCTCGCTGGTCACGGCGAGCCAGCCGCCGTGCTCCTGGGCGATGCGCCGCACCATGGGCAATCCCAGCCCCGTCCCCCCCGGCTTGGCCGTGAAGTACGGCTCGAAGATGTGGTCAAGTGTCGAGCGGTCCATGCCCACCCCCGTGTCGGCCACCGTCACGCACACCCAGCGCCCGGGCCGGGCGTCGGGCGCGCCAGGCCAACCCCCGTCGCCAACCACGACGTTTTCCGTGCTCACCGTGAGCGTCCCGCCGCTCGGCATCGCCTCTCGCGCGTTGTCCACCAGGTTGATGATCGCCTCCTCGATGGCCACGGGGTCGGCCGCCGCCGGCCACAGGCCCGGCGCGAGCTCGAGCTGGAGACTGATGTCGGGCGGCAGGAGCGGCTGGAAGATGTCCAGCGCATTCCGCACGATGGGGTTGATGCCCGTCACGACGGGGACGCACTGCCTTCCGCCCGCAAGGGGGGCGCAGAGGGCCGCTTCGCGGGGAAGCGGGACGTTCGCCTCGCGGCCCGCGCGCAGCCATTGGCCGGCCAGGGAGGCCCCGATGTCGGCCGCGTGGACGATCTGCTCGAGCGACGTGCGCAGCGCGCTGCCCTCCCCGGCCGTGCTCAGCGCGATCTCCGCGTGGCCGGCGATCAGCGTGAGCAGGTTGTTCAGGTCGTGGGCCACCCCTCGGCCCGCCAGGGGGTCAGCCACCCACTGCCGGCCCCCCGGCACGAATGCGCGGGGCGGGAATGGCGCGTCCGCGCCCGCGGGCAGACCCAGCAACACCCCGGGGGGCGCTCCACTCGGGCCGCCTTCTTCCCCTTCGTGGTCGCCCGCCACACAGACCGATTCGTTCATGGGCTTCCTCCTAACGCGACCGTGGCCCCAACCGAAGGGGCAAGACCCAGGTTGGGCACACTAGAGAACGAAGCCAGGCTGACCGGGTTTGTTTTCGTCTTCTCCAGCGCCCCGATGACGTAACCTGCCAGGATTCCTCGACTTATTGAATCGCCCGCAGAGCGGCTTGATTCAATAGGGTGTGCCCAACCTGGCTCTTGCCCCGAGCAACATGTGCCCAAGGCGCGCATATGTTACGACCGAAGAGCCCATCGGCCTCGCGGGACACATCTGCGCCCAAGCAAGAACCGTGCCGAGCGCGGCAGCGCGCCGGCGCGCCTCGCCCGGATGCCTTATCTCTAATGCTCTGAGCCACCTATGGGCTCGCAGCGGCGGTGCGCTTGCCCGCGGTGTGCTCGCAGTTGGGGAGTCGCCTCTATACCGCGCGTTCCAGGATGCCGACGCCCGCCACGCGCGGGCCATGGTACACCGGCCAATGCCTCAGGCAAGATGGATGGCAGGCGCGAGTAAAGGGTGGGCTGTAGAGAGGGCACCAACCGCGCTGCCGTGCGCCGCGGCATGGCTTCACGCCTCTGCCCCCCGCAGAGCAACGCGGAACAGCACGCCTTCCTCAAGGTTCACCGCCTCGATGCGTCCCCCGTGGTCGCGCACGATGGCGTGGCTCACGCTCAGGCCCAGCCCAGTCCCGCGCCCCGCCTCCTTTGTGGTGTAGAAGGGCTGGAAGAGCCTGTGGGGCTCGGACAGCGGCGGGCCATCGTTTTCGAACTCCATGACGGCCCAGCCGTCGCTGGGGTAGGTGCGGAGGGTCAGGACTCCGCACTCCGCGCTCCGCACTCCGCGTCGCCTCCCGAAGGGCGTCCAGCGCGTTGTTCACGATGTTCTGCACCACCTGCTGTAGCTCGCAGAAGTGGCCCACCACGCGTAGAGGCTCGGCGTGGAGGCACTGGTTGACCCGGACCCGCGATGCCTCGATGGGATAGCGGAGAAGGTCGAGCGAGTCCAGCACAACACGATTCACGTCCACCAGGGCCTTGGTGTCGCCGCGGCGGCGGGTGAACTTCAGGAGGCTGTTCACAATGTGGTCGCAGCGGCGGGCCTCGCTCCAGATGCGTTCGAGCTGCCCGCGCGTCCCCTCGGGCAGGTCGGCGCGCTGCCGCAGCAGTTGCGCGAAGCCCAGCACGCTCGTGAGCGGGTTCCGCAACTCGTGGGCGACCCCCGAGGTCATGACCCCCACCGAGGCCAGGCGCTGGGCGGCGACGACCTGCTCCCGGAGCTGGCGCTCGGCCGTCACGTCGGCAATCATGAGCACGGCGCCTGTCACCTCCCCTCGGCGTTCGCCCACGGGCGAGGCGACGACGCGCAGGATGGCCTGGCCGAACGGCCTCTCGAACTCCTGCACGTCGCCGGTCCGGAGCGTCTCGCGCACGCGGCAGAAGGAGCAGGGCCGCGACTGCGGCGCGGGGGCATCCTCCGTTGCCCTCTCCCCGAACACCTCGTAGCAGTGGCGGCCCAACACCTCCCCGGCCATCCGGCCGCACAGGACGGCGAACGGGCCGTTGACCCGCAAGAGCCGCAGGTCGCGCGACACGTAGGCAATGGCCAGCGGGGAGTCGTGGAAGAGCGCCCGCCACTCTGTCAGCGGCACCGCCTCGGAGAGGGGCGCGGGAGCGAACACCGTGTCCTCGACCTCGATGCTCACGGGGAGTCTCCACTCCGGGCGGCGCTCGGAACTGCTCTTGGCGGTGCCGCGCCAGCAAGTGCAAGAAGCATGCCGCGCCGAACGGGTCGAGCCCTGGCGCTCGCAGTGTTGCCACAAGCCTATGAATGGCACGTAGTTGCGGCTCCTGAGGCTATTGAGACTAGTCGTTCACAGGTCTGCCGCTTGCGGGATTGGCGCTATACAACCCAAGCCAGGAAGCAAGTGTCATGGGGATACCCGAAACTGCGCAGAGCCGGGGCGCTCACGGCGCTATGTGTCTGGCGGTTCTTCACAATCTCACGGCGCGCCCACCTCGCGTAAGTCACGCCGTGACAGCCGCTTGCGTCGAAAAGCCCTCCCCGATTCAGAGGGACGCCGCCGGACTCCCCCTTCCCGTGCCGCGCCGGGCCACATACTATGTGCACAGGGGGGCTGCGCGCTCACCCGGGGCTCTCTGTAGGAGGCGCACGATGCACTGGAGAGCAAGAGCGTGTGCTGCGATGGCAGTCATGGGTGCCTGGGCATGCGCGGCGGAGGCGCCAGGCGCGCCGGGCCGCATCGAGGCGGTCACCATCTGCCGCGACCAGGCAGCGGTCACGCGCGTGGTGCCCGTGCCGGCGGGTGCCGGGCCGATGGAGGTCGTGGTGAGCGACCTTCCCGCGCGCACGGTGCCGGAGAGCCTGCACGCCGACGGCGTGGCGGGGGTGCAGATTCGCGCCGTGCGTCTCCGCGCCCGCCCCGTCGCCGAGGAGCCGAGGGAAGAGGTCCGCAAGCTCGACGAGCAGCTCGCCGCCGCCGAGCGGACCCTACGGCAAATCCACCAGGACCAGGAGGTCGCCAGGAAGAAGCAGGGCTTCCTGGAAACCCTCGGCGGCTTCGGCGCCAGCACGGCCAAGGGAGACCTCGAGAAGGGCGCACTGAAGACCGATGAGCTGACGAAGCTGGCCCGCTTCGTCTTCGACCAGCAGGAGGCCCTCGGCAAACGGCTCCTCGAGCTCGCCGAGCAGCAGGCGAAGGCCGAAGGCGAGATGGCCCTCCTGCGCCGCCGCCGCGAGGCCCTCGCCACCGGCGACAGCCGCACCGCCCGCGAGGCCGTCGTCTTCCTCGAAAAGCAGCAGCCCGACAAGGCCGAGATCCGCCTCGGCTACCTCGTCGAAGGCGTCGCCTGGAAGCCCAGCTACAACCTCCGCGCCAGCGAGGGCCAGCCCGAGGTCGAACTCGAGTACAACGCCACGATCCAGCAGACGAGCGGCGAGGACTGGCGGAGCGTCGCCCTCGTCCTCTCCACCGCCACCCCCACCCTGGCTGCCGGGCCGCCCGGGCTCGCGCCCTTCCAGGTGACGCTCGACACCGCCGGCGAGGCTGCGGCCCCCCACCAGACCGTCAAGGCCGAGCGCGACCGCCAGGCGGCGGAGGACCAGTTCCGCGCCGCGCCCAACGCCGAGGTCCGCGACGAGGCGGCCGCGGCCGCCAACACCGCCGCCGCACAGCTCCACGTCCTCTACTTCCAGGGCGCGCCCAGGCTGGAGGAGGTGGCGCCCGTGGACTCCGGCGAGCGCCCCCACGCCGCCCCAGCAGTCACCCACCCCCTCCCCGGCCGCCACAGCCTCGACAGCCGCAGCGACTCCCAGACCGTCCGCATCGCCTCCCTCAAGCTCCCTGCCGACTTCCACCGCCTCGCCGAGCCCAGCCTCACCCGCTCCGTCTACCGCCAGGCCCGGCTCACGAACCGGTCCGACGCGGTGCTCCTGCCCGGCGCCCTGAGCGCCTACCTGGACGACAAGTTCGCCGGCGCCGGCACGCTCCCCCTGGTGCGGCCCGGCCAGAGCTTCACCGCGGGCTTCGGCGTGGACGCCCGCCTCGTCGCACAACAGCTCCTCGCCGACCGCCAGGAGAGCACCGTCGGCGGGAACAAGGAGCTTGTGCTCACCTACCAGATCGTCCTCGAGAACTTCGCCGACCAGCCCCTGCCCGTCCGCGTGCTCGACCGCATCCCGGTGCCCGCTGCCGACAAGGTGCTCGTGTCGCTCCTCGACTGCCAGCCGGCCCCCACCGACGACCCCGCCGCCGACAAGGCCCTCAAGCCGCGCAACATCCTGCGCTGGGACGTCCAGGTGCCCCCCGCCGGCGCCGACCACAAGGGCTTCCTCATCCAGTACCGCTTCCGCATCGTCTTCGACAAGAGCCTGCGCATCAGCGCCACGCGCACCATCACCCCGCTCTTCGCTCTCCTGCGCGCCGTCGAGCCCTGGAACGTCGAGCTCGGCTGGTCGAAGGACGAGACGAAGCTCTCGTTCGAGCCCCCAAAGCCCGGCCAGCCCGAGCTGATCACCGTGGCCGTGGCGCGCGGGCGCGAGGGCAAGAACGCCATCGCCCGAAGGGTCGAGGGCGACATCGCCGGCCATCGCTGGCTGGTCGTGGACCTCGAGAACAAGTGCGCCTCGGGAGCGCGCCTCGCCCTGGGCCTGAGCACGAGCAAGGACTGGAAGTACTTCGAGAGCACCCCCGTCTACGTCCGCCCGGGGGAGAACCCCAACGTGGTCTTCGACCTCACCGCGCCCAACTACAAGTCGAAGGAGAGCAACTGGGAGTACGCCGCGCGCATCGAGCGCCTCGACGACGTCCGCTCCGTCATCCTCGTCTTCTACCCGAGCGCCGACGCCACATTCGTCGTCCGGGACCTCAAGCTGGCCAGGTGAGCCGTCTGGGTGGCTCTCAGCGATTGGGCTCGTAGGGGCAGACTGCCTGAAGGCAGGACTCCAAACGGGTGGCCCTCCTGGTTCGGAGTCCTGCCTTCAGGCAGTCTTGGTGGTGGTGAGGGCGGCGCCAAATCGCCAGAAGCTATCTGGGCTACCTGGCAAGTGCCTTGTCAATGAAGGCGTAGGCGGCCCGGCGGGCCTCGGGCGGGAAGCCGTGGCCGCAGTCGGGGTGCATCGCCGCGATGCCCTCCTCGGCGCCGAGCAGCTCATAGACTGGGGCCGCGGCGCGGATGCAGTCGTGGACGCCGGAGAGCTCGAAGTTGTCGTCCTTCGTCGGGGCGTTGATGAAGACGGGGCGAGGCGCGATGGCGGCGAGCACCTCGGTAAAGTCGAACGGCATCTTCCGTGCGTCCTTCCCGTACACGCTGGCGATGCGGGGCATGTAGCCCGCGTGGCTCCAGCCGCCCAGATTGCCGCCGTAGTACTTGAGGAACGAGTTGAAGCCGCAACTGGTCACGGCCACCTTCACCCGCTCGTCGAACGCGGCCAGGAAGAGGGTGTTGTGGCCGCCCAGCGAGTGGCCGATGCACCCGATGCGGGCGGGGTCCACCTCGGGCAACGACTGAAGCAGGTCCACCGCCCGCATGTGGTTCCAGATGCCCTTCATCGTGGCGGAGGCGTAGCCGCGGGCGTAGACATCGAGCCGGTAGTCCCCGAAGTTCGGGTAGTCGGGCGCGAGGGTCACATAGCCGCGCTCGGCCAGTTCCAGGGCGTAGTGCAGGTCGGGACTGCCGCCCAGCCCAGCCGGCTCGCCCTTCCCGATGCCCGTCGTCTGGTGCAGGCACAGCATCGCGGGGACCTTCCCCTTGAGCCCCTTCGGCACGAACAGATAGGCCGGCACGCGATCCCCCTTCTCTGCTGCGTAGCTGGTCTTCTTGCGGATGACTCTGGTCAGTTCGGCCTCTTCGAGCAGCGCCACGTCGAGCGGCGCCCTCTTCGATTCATCGGGCAGCGCCCCCATCACGAGCTGCATGTCGGCCAGAATGCGCTCGCGTCGCCGCCGCCACATGCGGACACTCTCAATTCGCTGTTCGCGGCCGTCCCTGGTGAGGGAAACGAGGAGTTTCGACTTGTCGGGATGCGGGATCATGGCCGCTGGCCTTCCACAATCTGTTGCTGTCACACAGAGAAGAGACATCATGAGGGCCGCTTCTCGCCGCATGGCTCACCTCACAGGACCAAATGCCTCGACTCGGCGGGCGATGGCGCGGAGGCGGCGGAAGTCGGCGGCGGGGGGCGTCGTGTCGGAGATGCCGAGGATGAGGTGGTCGCCACGGCCTATGTCCTCGAACAAGCGGTCGAGGAAGCGGTCGAACTCGCGGTCGGGCATGGCCTCGGGCAGCAACGCAACCGAGGGGATGCCGCCCATGATGGTGATGCGTCCGGCAAAGGCGTCGCGCACCTCGCGGAAGCTCAGCTTCGTCATCGGCGCCGGGCAGACAGAGTCGGCAATGTCAATCTCCGCCGCCAGGTAGTGTTCGAGGAGGCCGCTGTTCTCGCCGTCGGTGTGGGTGAGGAGGTACTTGCCGCGGGCGTGGAGGTCGCGCGCGAAGGCTCGGAGGCCCGGCAGGATGTGGTCGCGGAAGAAGGGGGGACACGTCACCGTGGCATCGTAGTTGGCCCCGACGAGCAAGACTTGCGCGGGGCAGTCGAGCACGACGTCGCGAATGCGCCCCCAATAGGCCCCCACCTGCTCGGCCAGGCGGGCCATCGCCTCGGGGTGGTCATGCATTTCATAGAAGAACGTGTCCATCCGCATGAGTTCGCGCTGGATGAAGTGCATGGGGGAGCCGGCGGCGGAGACCCAGGCGACGGGCAGGCCGCGGTCGCCCGCGTGGTCGGCGAATTCCTGGAAGCCCTCGGGCTGGGGCACGACGCGGGCGTTCTCGAAGATGTGGCCCAGGGCCGCGTAGTCGCGTTCGCTCTGGAACGGCTGGCGTTCGACGTGGCTGATGGTGATGCCCGCGCGCCGCATCGCCTCGTCGTAGAGCACCACGGTCTCGACGGAACCGAAGGGCGTCTCGTAGGTCACGATGGTCCGGTCGCCCTCGACGCGGGCCGTGCGCCGCACGTCCTCCAGCACGGTGCGATAGGGCATGGTGCGGAGGTTGAAGATGCCCAGGCCGCGGTCGAGTTCGTCCTCGGGGCCGCGCACGTCGCGGAAGTCGGGCACGACGGCGTGGAGGTCGAACCCCAGGTCGTCCACGAGGTCGCGGAGCGAGGCGCGGCTGTACTTGCGGGGGAGGGAGCCCGCCCGTTGGTTGGCCTTGAACCACAGGTCGAGCCGCGGCGCCCAGGGGAGCCTGTCCGTCGGCCTCCCCTGGATCGCCGCCAGCATGCGCTCCTTGCCAGTCATTGCGCTATCTCCCGCCCCACGGCCTCCCTGCGCGTGCATTGTAGCGCGCGGGCAGGCACTCCTCCACTCGTGTTCATTCGGGGCGTGGGTAGGGACTCAGCGGGGCCCCCAGCCGCGCTCGCCGCGGCGACCGCCCGGCCGGCCGTCGCGGCAGGGGGGGCCGCCGGGGGCGGCATCTCCGGAGGTCTCACCGCCGCGGAAGCGGCACGGGGCCGCGCAACGCATGCCGGACGCGCAGGCCCCCATTAGCTGCTTCTGCTGCTCTGGCGTGAGGAGCGGGCGGATGGCCACCAGGTGCTGGGCCACACGGCGGGTCAGGGTGTCCTGAGCCGCGATCACCTGCTCCACCTGAGCGAGTATTCGGTCCTTCGGGCTCTGGGGGTCTTCGAGGAGGGCTGCCAGCGCCTCGCGCTTCTCGCACAGGTCGGTGCGAAGGGCATCGGTCTCGGTGGCGAATCGCGGGTCGGCTTGCTCCACGGCCTTCGCCTGCTCGTCGGTGAGGCCGAGCCAACGGGCGACGGGCGGCGGCGGCTCGCGCCGCGTGGCGGCGCGCGACGCGACGGTGGCGACGAATGCTCCGACGCCTGCCCCGAGAACGGCCACGGCGATAGCGACTCTCGCAGGGAGTCTCATTGCTGTGCCTCCTGGGCGGAGCCATCGAGGCCCAACACCGTCTCGGCCAGGCCGGCCGCCGATTGCAGGGCCAGGACGTCGAGCGACAGGGCCTCGGCGGCGGCCCGCTCGTCAGCCACCGGCGGTAGGCTGACGCGACTGGGAACGGCCCATCGCCCGGCAACGTGTCCAATGCCCGCCGCGAGCACGACGGCTGCCGCAGCACGCAGCACTGGGCCGATGGCTCGACGCCAGGCCGGCACGGCTGGCACTTGGGCCTGGCGCCCCGCAACCTCGACGATGGCGTCGGCGAGGTCGTGACCCGCCGTAACTTCCCACGAGCCAAGGGCTTGCCACGCGCGATGCGCGGCATCGAGCCGTGCGCGGCATTCGGCGCAGCCCCCCACATGGGCCTCGGCAGCCGACCGCGCTGGCGGCTCCAGGCGGCCCGCGGCCAACTCAACCAGTTCGGCCTCTCTCAGGTGGCTCATGACAGACTTCCTCCAATCATGTAACGCGCGCGGGCCGCAACTCCCTGCGCTACTCCTTCAGATCGGCGAGTTCCTGGCGGAGTGTGGCATAGGCGCGGACGATGAGGGACTCGACGGCGGACTCGCTCCAGCCTGTGGCTTGGGCGATCTCGCGGTGCGACAGCTCCTGGTATCTGTGCAGCAGGATGGCGGTGCGCTGGCGCTCTGGCAGCGCGCCGAGGGCGCGGCGAACCCGCTCCGCCCGCTCCCGCGCCACCAGGGGGTCGGTGGCGGACGCCGTGCTGGGCCCTGGCTCGTCGTCCAACTGGACTGGTGCTCGCTGGGCGCGGCGCGCTACGTCGCGGCACAGGTTCACCACGATGGAGTAGAGCCAAGTGGTGAACTTGGCCTCGGGCCGGTAGCGCCGGGCGGCCCGGTGAACGTGCAAGAACGCCTCCTGCACCACGTCGTCCGCCGCGTCGCGCCGCCCGAGCATGCGGAACGCGAAGGAGCCCACGGCGCCCTGGTGCCGCCGCACCAGTTCCCCCAGCGCGCCCATGTCGCCCGCGGCCACGCGCGACATCAGGTGCTCGTCGCCTGCTGCTTCCTCGCTCACGCCGCCGGCTCCTCAACCAGGTCGCTGCCGCATCCTACCGCATCCCCCGCGCGGGCGCCACAGGGTGAAACGCCGCCGCCGAAGGTTCCCTGCATTTTTCGCGCGCAGGGAGAGGGCGGCGGCGGCGTTAAAGGGTCGGGACGCGCACGACGATAGGCGAGAGGCCATTTCCGAAGGAGGTGCGAGATGAGACGAGCGTGGACTGTGGTGGGGTTGGTGGCCATTCTTGGCCTGATAGCGGCATCTGATGCCTTCGCCCAGTGCGGGTGGGGACGGGGTCGGGGACGTTGCCGGGGCCAGGGCTGTCCGGCGCCCGAGGTGGCGCCTGCGGCGAAGGGCCAGGCCCAGGCGACCGCTCCGGCGCCTCAGGGACAGGGCGCCGCCGCGGCGGACCGCGTGCAGGCGCGCCTGCGCCTCCGCGACGGCTCGTGCGGCACCTGCCCGGCAGGCTGCACCGACTGCACGGCGTGCGACCTGTGCCCGCGGCTTCGTGACGGCTCATGCCCGGGTTGCCCACGAGCCTGCGCCGACTGCCCGAACCGCGCCGATTGCCCAGGGCCCTGCAAAGGCCGCGGCCCCGCGGCGCCCAACGGCGCGGCGGCCCGCGACAGGCTCCGCCTCCGCGACGGCTCGTGCGGCGCCTGCCCTCTGCGGTAGGCGGTCGCCGGCGACGTGACGCACCCGACCCTCCCGTTGGCCTGGGAGCCCCGGGAGGGTCGAGCATGCATGAGGAAGATATCGAGGCTCGTCCCCGGGGTCTGCCGGCATTCCACATCGGCGCTTGACTTGTTTTGCCCGCGGGGTTTTCGTATCATTGCGAGCGGTGCGGTCACAGGCTTGATGCGTCATGCGAGGGGGTGCGCAGGATGCCCGCTCGTCCCGCCATTCTTGCGGTTCTTACGCTCGCCTCCTTCCTCTCCACTCCTGCCTTGTGCGCGGAGCCTGCGCCCACGCGCCCGGAACCTGCTGACCTGATGAAACGCGGACTCTACCACGACGCGGTCCGCGTGCTCCAGGAGGAGGTGAAGGGCCAGCCCGAGGAGCAGTGCGGCGAGAAATTCCTCATGCTGGGCGAAAGCCACTACATGCTGAAAATGTACAACGAGGCCAGGCCATACTTCGTGAAGGCGAAGCGGCTGGTGGCCGACGACGCAAGCAAGGTCGTCGCCGACTACCGCCTGGCCTGCGTGGCCTATCGCATGGGCGACGCGGCGAGCGCGCAGGAGAAGATCACCGATTTCGTGGCCAAGCACCCCAAGGACCGCCGCAGCGGCATCCTGCTCCTGTTCAAGATGAAGCTGGTTGCGGCCAAGGGCAAGGGGGCCATGGCCGAGGTGGAGGCCATCCACAGGCAAATCCGCGCCAACGAAAGCGTCTACTCGGACGCCGCGGCCGTGGCCGCCGACAAGGCGCTCACCGACTTCTACGTGGAGCACGGCGAGGAGGAGAAGGCCCGCCAACGCTACACGAGCACGGTGCACAACTTCCGCAACGTCATCGCCGAGTACGAGAAGGACAAGCGCCCCGTGCCCCAGGGCCTCGAGCAGGCCCACGACCACGCCGCCATGCAACTGGGCATCATCAGCCTAAAGGCCAACAAGCTCGACGAGGCGGCTCGATGGCTCGAAAACGTGAAGTACTCGCCCGACCTCAAGCGCGAGGCACGCCTCCTCCTGGCCCAGACCGCCTACCAGAAGCGCGACTTCGATAAGGCCATGTGGTTCCTCCTCCGCGACGGCTTCATCGAGACGGTGCCGCCCGGCACGCTCCGCTCGGACATGTATCTGCTCCTGGGCCTGGCGGAGAAGAGCAAGCCGAACGCGAATCTGAACAAGGTGGTCGAATGGCTCACGCGGGTCGAGCGCGTCTCCGCCGGCTTCCCCCAGGCCCAGCTCGCGTTGGGCGAGCTGTTCCGCGACCGCGGGCTGGCGGACCGGGCGGTGCAGGCATTCGAGAACGCCCTCGCCGCGCCCAGGTACGAGGCCCAATGCCTCCTCGCCCTGGGCGAGCTGTACGTGGAGCAGGCCAACGCATCGCAGGACAAAGCGAAGCAGGACGCCCTGTGCCGCAAGGCCGCCGAGGCCCTCAGCCAACTCACCACGAAGTACCCCACCTCGCAGTTCGCCAAGGACGCGCGGAAGACGGTGGACGCCCTTCTGGCCAAGGGCCTCACAGTGAGCGTGGCGTTGAGCGACGAGGAGATGGTCCGCCGCTGGGACCAGACGGCCCGTGAGAAGCCCGGCTCGGCCGAGGCCGCACGCTCTCTCCTGAACATCATCCGTCTCCACCACAAGACCGTGATGGATGCCAAGGGCCAGAGGATGGTGAAGGCCCCCAATTATGCCGCCTGCGCCGGAGCGTGCGAGAGACTCCTCGATGGAAAAGTCTACACGGGACAGGACCTCACGCCCGAGCAGTGGAAGGACCTGCGGGTCGAGGCCCTCTATTACCGAGGGCTGTGCCACCTGGCCAGCGCCACGGCAACGGGGAAGGAGGCGGCCGGCCCCATCACCCCCACCTTCGTCAAGCCGGCCAGCCTGGACACCGCCCTGGCCGACTTCGCCCAGGCGAAGCAGCTCGTCAACCCCAAGCACCTCGACCTTGTGAAGGGGATCGAGCTGGGGCTGCTCGAAGCCCAGTTCAAGAGCGGCAAGGCCGACCTGCGGAAGCAGGCCGAGGCACGCTTCGCCGAGCTGGTCAACGAGTACGGCACCGACCTGCGGTTCCAGAAGCTCGCCATGGACCTCGCGGAGTGGTATCGGGACCAGGGGCAGTTCGCCCTCGCCGCACGGGAGTACAGGGGCATCGCCGACCGCGGGGCCAACCTGACCCAGGAGGACCGCCTGAAGGCCACGTTCGAGGCGGGCCGCCTCTACAGCAAGGCCGCGTTCGACATCAAGAGCAAGCCGGGCGAGATGCGCTACGGCATCTACATCTACCCCAAGGAGGTCCTCAAGCTCCCCGAGCTGCTGAAGACCCACAAGCCGTTCCTCAAGCCGGTCCGCCTCAAGTGGCCAGAGCGGGCGAAGGACCTCAGCGGCGAGGATGCGCTGCTAATGGTCTCGAAGGCCGCCGACATCCCCTTCGTCTGGTCGCCCGAGGGGGGCCGCGATTCGGTGAGCGACTACCTGAGGCGCAAGCGGGTGAAGTTCGAGAGCCTTCAGGGCACGGTCGAGGAGTTCCTCCGCCAGGTACTCGACATGCAGAATCATCGGCTTGAGTTGGACATCGGGCTGACGGGCGGCAAGCCGACCATCGAGCCGAAGCCGCGCAGCGCCGACGACCCCGACGCCGAGCCGATGCAGGTCATCGAAATCTACGACACGCGGCTCTGGACCAGACGCTTCCGCCCACTCGCCAGGGACTACGGGAACTGGCGACAGGTGCACACCAAGTCTGCCATGCTCTTCCACGTCGTCCAGAGGATCGAGGAGTTGAGCGACACCAAGGTCCTCTACGCCGAGGGGATGGAGAAGGAGCACGCGCTGGGAGCCGAGTTCGCGGAGCGCGACGGCAAGCTCTACGCGGTTTCGACGGCGGGCGGGCGCGGCGGCGAGAGCCGGCTCGTGGGCGGCTACGACCCGCGGCGCAATGCCCCGTGCGCCGAGGTCCTCGCCGCCGTCCTGGAGCCGCTCGACCTGCGCTTCCGCATCGTCCCCCGCGACCGCTCGGCGGAGCTGTACGAGGACGCCAGGGCCTGCTTCAACCAGATTCGCCAGGTTGACCCCAAGAGCCGCTACGGCGAGCGCGCCCTCTTCCAAGCCGCGATCAACTACTACCACCAGGAAGACTTCGAGCGGATGAAGCTCGTGCTGACCGACTACTTGCGGCTCTTCGACACCGCCGCCCATGACCACTACCACGAGGCCTGCTTCTGGGTGGGCTGGGTCCTGGAGCGCGAGAAGCGCTACCGCGACGCCACGCGCTACTACAACCGCGCCGCCGAAGAGTGCCTGGTGCTCTTCCGGCCCACACCTCCGCCCAAGCCCGAGGAGCCCCCAAAGGACAAGGCAAAGGCCCCCGATGCCAAGGCCGAGGCGCCCAAGCCGCCCGAGCCGTTCAGGAACCCGCGCGACGAGCTGAAGGCCCAGCTCTCCTACGACACCCGCTTCGCCCTCGAGGAGGCGGTCAACGGCGCCTTCAGGAACTACACGCTCGAGAAGGAGTTCGTGGAGTTCCTCCGCATGAGCGCCAACGTGACGGTTCGCCTCGATGCGTCGGCCCTGGGCATTCAGACGCCAATCAACCGCGAGCCGTTCAAGCAGGTACCCGTCTTCACCCTCCTGTGCGACACACTCGACGCCCTCGGCCTGAGCTTCCGCGTGGAGAACACGAACAAGGAGCAGGCCGAGCGCGCCTACCACCGCATGGCCGCCGCCTACAAGAAGGACGGGCTGATGGACCAGGCGCTGGCGAGCTGCAACGTCCTCCTCGCCCGCTTCCCGAACACGTCCCGCAAACGCGATGCCCTGAAGCTGAAGCTCGACATCTACAAGGGGCTGAAGGACTACCGGAACGTCCTGGCGACCCTCGAGGTGTTCAAGAAGGAGCTGGGCGACGAGATCGAGGCGTACAAGATAGACTTTGAGATGGCGTGCATCTACGGCGACCTGTGCCGCTACGCCGAGGCTGCGGAGGGGTTCAAGAAGGCCCTCGCCGCGGCCAAGGAGCCGGGGGAGCGCGTCAACATCCGTGAGGGCTACGCTCGCGCCCTGTTCCGCAAGGGCGACCGCGCGGAGGCGCTCAGCCAGTTCCGCACCCTCGCCCAGGAGGAGCAGGAGCCGCTGCGGGCATTCGTTCACAGAATGATGGCCTGGTATCTCGACGCCTCGGTGCAGAAGGCGCAGGACCCGCCGTTGCCGGCCGAGGCCGCGCCCCTCATCCGCCAGTACGAGGCCATCCCCGAGGACCGCCGCGGCCAGGTGCCCAACGCCACGCTTGCCAAGATCACCTGGGTCTACTACGTCACCGCCCTCCTCGACCTCGAGCAGGGCCAGACGCAGCGGGCGCTCAAGAAGTTCGAGGCCGCCGGCAACTCGCCCGACGACTGGCTCGCCGCCGATGCCATCTACCGCGCGGGCGAGCTGCACATGCAGGCCAAGGACTTCGCCAAGGCCAGGGAGACCCTCGAATACCTGCTCTTCTCCACCAAGAGCGCCGAGGCCGAGGTGAAGGCCACCTACGCCCTCGGCCTGTGCCACCAGGAGCTTGGCGAGGCGGACCGCGCGAAGGAGCGCTTTGGCCAGGTGCTGGCCCGCTTCCCCGATTCGGCGTACGCCGAGAAGGTGCGTGCCGCGTCCCGCGTGCCGCGTGCCGAAGAGAAAGCCGGCAAATGACGCGTGACCCGTGACGCGTGAGAAGAAGAGAGACAATGAAGAAAGCTCTACCGCTGATCTTGGTCCTGGGCATGGCAGCCATCGGCCGCGCGGCGGAGACGCCGGAGGCGATTCTCAAGCAGGCGCAACAGCTTGAGGACGAGAACAAGACGGCCCGGGCCGCCGACCTGTACCGAGCCTTCCTGAAGAGCCACCCCGAGCACACCCAGGTGCCCGAGGCCCGCTACCGCCTGGCGAAGTGCCTGGACGCCCTGGGGCTGGTGGACGAGGCGCTGCTCCAGCTCGACGCCGTGGCGAAGTCGGCCGACAAACGCTTCCGCCACCGCGCCGACGCCCTGCTCCTCCTCGGCAAGCTCCACGGCTCGCTCAAGAGCTACGAGCCGGCCACCAAAGTGCTCGAACAGCTCCTTTCCGAGGGCGCCGGCCTCTACGAGGAGGAGGCCCTCAACCTCGCCGCCGGCTACTACGCCGTCCTGAAAAAGTACGACGAGGCGGCGGCCAAGCTCAATCTCCTCAAGCGCCGCGAGAACTCGCGCTTCGCCGAGGAGGCCGCCTACAAGCTCGCCATCCTCTGGCTCAAGGCCGAGAACCTCGACCTGGCCATCGAGGCCGTGGGCGACCTGGCGGCCCGCTTCCCGCAGAACAAGCACGCGCGCGGCCTGATGCTCCAGATGGCCGAGCTGTGCCGCCGCCAGAAGATGCACGCACGCGCCATCGGCATCTGCGAGCAACTCGTCAGCCGCTACCCCAAGAGCCGCGAGGCCGAGGAGGTCGGCTACATCCTTGCCCTCTGCCAGCGCGACCGCAAGGAGTTCGACAAGGCCATCGCCACCCTCGAGGGCGTGGCCCGCGTGCCCGCCCATCGCACGTCCGGGCTCGCCGCCGAGGCCCTGCTCCAAGCAGCGGACATCTACTATGCGGAGCTGAACCAGCCTGACAAGGCGATGCCGCGCTACGAGGAGGCCGCGAAGTCCGCCCGCGAGTCCAACAACGAGCGCCGCGACCAGATCATGGAGCAATGCTACTTCCAGCTCGCCGAGTTCCACTTCATGAAGAAGAACTGGAGCGTCGCCCTCGAGTACTACGTGCTCCTGCGCAAGACGGGCTCGAAGCTCAACGTCCTGGGCCGCATCCTCAAGTGCCAGGCCGAGCTGGGCACGGACGACGACACGCCGGTCGGCACCGCCGCCGACCTGGCCATCCTGAGGAAGAAGATCGAGGAGAATCCCGGCACCCTCATCGCCGCCGAGGCCGAGGTGTTCCTGGCCGACAGGGCCTACAACCAGGCCCTCGTCGCCCACGGCGGCTTCGACGCCGTCATCGAGCAGTTCGAGGGCATCCTCAAGCGCTACCCCAAGAACATCCTCAGCCAGGGGAGCCTCGAGTCCTACGTCCTCATGCAGCTCGGCCTCTCCTACGGCCACGCCGAGACGAAGCCCGAGCTGAAGAAGGCCATGGCCATCTTCGAGAAGGCGATTGCCGTCGAGCCCGAGACGCCCTACAAGCGGGACATCCTGGAGGCCCTGGCCCGTGTGGCGGACGAGGCGGGCGACAAGCAGAAGGCGTTCGAGGTCTACGAGCGCCTCTTCGCCTCCGCCGCCCAGAAGGTCGAGGCAGGCAAGGCCGACGAGGCGGAGCGGGGGCGTATGTCCGACTACCTCCGCGCCATCCTCTCGCGTGCCGAGCGCAAGGACTCCATCGAGGAGGCCCTCCGCATCTCCCAGCAGATCGCCCAGAAGGCCGGCCCCTTCTCTGAGGCCGCCCGCCACGCGATGTTCTACATGGGCGAGCTCTACTACCTGAAGAAGGACTTCTCTACCGCCGCCAAGACCTTCAAGACCTTCATCAAGGCATACGGGCCGAAGCAGGACGCCGAGGACAACGTGGCCGGCGCCCCCTGGAAGCCCGCGAAGGTGGACGAGCAGACGGCCCAGGTCTACGAGGCCGCCGTCCGCGTCGCTCACTCCTGGTTCATGCAGGGCCACTGGGGCAACATGCTCAAGGCCTATCAGTGGATCATCGCCAACATCCCCCACCAGAACAAGTACGTCGCCGAAGCCCAGTACTGGCTTGCCATGGAGCTGGTGAGGGGCAAGAAGGGCGAGGAGAAGGACGCGCGGACGAAGGCCGCCGAGGCCCTCTGGACCAAAGTGGTCCACCCCTCCTTCGACTTCGACGACCGCGACTTCGCCAAGAAGTGCTACTTCTGGGTGAACGACCCGGACGTGCAGGACTACGTGAAGACGGCCATCCTGAAGGCCGGGCAGTTCTTCAGCGAGGCGGGCGACCACGAGCGCGCCGCCGAGGTCTTCCGCGGCTACCTCCGCCTCTACCCCGAGCAGGCGAAGAAGAGGGGGCGACGGGCCGCGTCCGAGCCCGACCCCAAGTACCGCATCGCCCGCTACGCCTTGGGCCGCGAGTACATCGCCCTCGGCCAGATCAACAAGCTGGTCGAGTGCTACAAGGTCTACGCCGACTCCCTTCGGGACGACGAGTTCCGCGTCTTGGCTCTCCAACTCCTCGGCTTCAACGCCACGAAGCACGGAATGGTCGAGCCGGCCATCGAGGCCTACGCCACGCTCCTCGACGAATACGGCCAGAACGACAAGGACGAGAAGGGCGAGCCAATCCCCGTGCCCCAGAAGGACCGCCTCCGGCACGGGAAGTACAACTGGGACGGCGTTCGCCTGCCGGTGCCGAAGGGGCTGGACCTGGGCGAGGTGCGCTTCTCCCTGGGCTTCCTCTACTGGCGGAAGGAGGACTGGACGGGCTGCGTGAAGACTCTGGCCCCCTTCGCGGAGAACCCGCAGCTCTTCGAGAACAAGGCCCGGCCCAAGGCCCTGTTCATGGCCGGCCAGAGCTATTGCCGGGCCTACGAGCCCGACAAGGGCCTTCCCATCCTCCTCAAGCTCATCCGCGACCACCCGGCCTACGAGGCCATCGAGGAGGTCCATGTCCACGCCGCCCGAGCTGCGGTCGAGGCCAGGAAGTGGTCGGAGGTGGACCGCCTCTACCAGTGGTTCGTCAAGGAGAAGCCGCGGTCGGCCAACCGCCCGCACATGGACCTCTTCGCGGCCATCGCCCTAGTCGGCTCGGGCAAGGCGGACGAGGGGCTGCCGCGCCTCCGCTCCATCGCCCTGAGCGACACCTACCAGGACGTGAAGGCCGACGCCTACTATCACTGGGCCGCCGCCCTGCTGGCCCAGACGCCCCCGAAGACCAACGCCGCGTTCGACTGCCTCGAGAAGAGCGTGGCCCTCTACCCCCGCGAGGCATCGTGCCTCGCGGCGGGCAAGTGCGCGATGGAGCTGAAGGACTGGGAGAAGGCCCAGACGTATCTGGCCCGCGCGGCCCGCGAGTTCCCCGCCGGCCGCCGCGAAGCCGTCGAGGAGGCACGGCGTCTGCTCCCGGAGGCCCAGAAGCACGCGCCGAAGGGGAAGTGAACAAGACCGCCTGAAGGCGGGACTACGAACGCAGAAGGAGACTGGCATGCGAAGAGGGTGGTCGGTTGCTTTGTGGGCGCTGATGCTGGCCGTCGCCTCGCGCGGCGTGCGGGCGGGCGAGGCTGACCTCGAGCTGGACGGCCTTCTCGAGGACAAGGAGAAGGTGCTCGAGGGCGAGATGAAGAAAGAGGCGCCAGGAGACCACAGGGTCTTCAACGTGGTGACGGACGACGACATCAGCGCCCTGGAGGTGGGCGACATCTACAAGAGTAACGGCTCGTTCTTCAAGGTGACGGCCATCAGCTCGAAGGGGGCCTCGGGCGGCAAGTTCAGCGCCGAGCGCACGGCCGGGCGCTTCGACCCCAGCCGCTCCTGGACCCGCGTGAGCGGCCTCGGCCCGCTCACCATCGTGACGCGCGAGACGCTCTTCAGCCTCTACCTGAGTGGCGGGTGGGTCATGCACGCCATCTCGTTCGTGCTCCTGCTCGCCATCGTCCTCACGCTCAACAGCATCTGGGTGTACCGCCGCAAGAAGCAGTGCCCGCCGCGATTCGTGGAGGACGCCCGCCGGGCCATCCAGAGCGGCGACCTCGGACGCTTCGAGGACCTGGCTCTCCGCGAGAAGGGCTTCTTCCCAGCCATCTGCCAGGCGATGGCAATGGACTTCAAGACTTCGGCGGTGGACGACATCAAGGCTCGGTGCGAGTCGCGGGCCTCGCAGCAGATCACCCTGCTGCGGATGCCGCTCAAGGCCCTGAACCTGGCGGCCGTGCTCTCGCCCCTGATGGGGCTGCTCGGCACCGTCATCGGCCTCGTGATGTGCTTCGAGAGCCTTCAGTACGAGGCCGCCAGCGCCGCCAAGAGCCAGCTTCTGGCCGCAGGCGTCCGAGTCGCCCTCTTCACCACGGTCTACGGCCTCCTCGTCGCCATTCCCGCTCTCGCCGTCTACTTCTTCTTCAGCCAGAAGCTCAACGCCATCGCCTCCTACTGCGAAGGGGTGGCCACCGACTTCGTGCAGCAACTGGCCGCGCTCAAGCGCCTGGCCGGCGAGCCCACCGCCACCGCGAGCGCCGATGTTCCCGTCCTTGCAGTGGAGAAGCAGCCATGAAGTTCCGCGGACACGAGGACGAGGAAGAGCTGCGGATCAGCATGGAGCCGATGATTGACTGCATGTTCCAGCTCATTCTCTTCTTCCTGGTCACCACGTCGTTCATCCGGCTCGAGCAGGACCTCTCGATCAACTTGCCGGTGCACAGCCGGGAGCTGAAGATCAAGACGCCGCCCGCGCGGCCAATCGTGGTGAACGTGAAGCACCTGCCGGGCGGCAAGGCATTCTACCACGTGGAGAACGAGCGCATCTCGCTCCCCGCGCTCACGATCAACCTGAGCCGGGCGCGGGTGCGGAACAAGGACCAGGCGGTGGTCATCCGCGGCGACCGCAGCGTGAAGTGGGAGAACGTGGCCGCCGTGATGAGCTGCTGCGCACAGGCTGGGATCACAAAGGTCTCCGCAACCGTCGAAATCCGTGAGGAACGGTGAATGAAGGAGTGGATGAATGGATGATTGGATGATTGGATGGATGTCAGAAGACCTGGCCCTGCTTGCATTGGTCCATTCATCCACCCATCCACCCATCCCCTCCCGACACGATTGACCGCCCATTTGCGAGGGCAGACCCATGGCAGAGAACGATCATCCCAGTGTCGTGGCGATCAAGTATGGCACCCACTCGAAGGAGGAGCTGGCCAGGGGCGCCCACGTCCAGGTCATCAGCCCACGGGCCGTGCTGCTCGGGCTGCTGATCTTCGCGCTCCTTGGCCTTGGCGCCTTCTTCTGGCGCCTCGCCGCACAACGCGGCTCACAGGCCGTCCTCAAGGAGTTCGAGTTCTCCATCGAGGAGCCGGTCGCCGACGACTTCGAGTTGAAGGACCCGATCCGCGACATCCTGCGCGAGACGCCCGAGGAGATGCCCAAGGAGAAGGAGGAGGAGCGCCCCGACATCCAGATGGCCGTCGTCCCCGCCGAAGTCCAGGTGCCCGAAGAGCACATCAAGAGCGAGAACATCGAGGTCGAGACCCCCACGATCGAGCCTGCGGCCACCGAGATTGACCTCGATGCCCCGGAGCAGATTTCGGAGACGAGCGAAACCGTGACCTATGCGGTTGACCCCATCTCGGCCTCCGCTCCCGGCCCCGCTGACATCTTCAAGTACAAGGAGCCGAGCCCCCGCGACAAGCCACTCCTCCACTGGATCAACCGCGCGCCCAAGCCAAGCCGCGTCCCCGAGGTGCTGCCCAAGGCCTTCGGCGACAAGGATGCCCCCACCCTGGGCAAGCTCGGCCCTGCCAACATCAACCTCTTCGGCACCGGCGACTTCTTCCGAGCCATGACCGCCTACGGCGGCGTCAAAGCAAAGTCCGCCGTGGACTCCGCGCTCTACTGGCTGGCCACCCACCAGGAGCCCGACGGGCACTGGGACTCGAAGAAGTACGAGGGTGCCGAGACGTCCGACTCGGCAGTGACCGGTCTCGCCGTGATGGCCTTCATGGGCGGCGGCCACACCATTCGCCGGGGCGAGTACCGCCGCAACGTCCTCCGCGGCCTTGAATGGCTCATCCGCCAGCAGGCCGAGGACGGCTCGGTGAACAAGAATATGTATTGCCAGGCCATCTGCACCATCGCCCTCTGCGAGGCATATGGCCGCACGCGCGACGAGCGGATCGGCCTGGCCGCACGCAAGGCCGTCGCCTACTGCGAGAAGGCGGTCAACCCCGACGGCGGCTGGCGCTACACCGCCAACTGCGGCCTCTCCGACATGTCCGTCACAGGCTGGGTCATCATGGCACTCAAGACCGCCAAGCTCGCCGACATCAAGTTCGACCACGCCGTCTACTCCCAGTCCCTCGCCTTCGTGGACAGCGTGACCGACCAGGGCGCGAGCCAGCAATCGAACGGCGTCGTGACCTACATGTTCAAGCCGGGCCAGAACTACGAGACGAACGCCCACCCCGCCCTCACCGCGGCCGGGATGATGGTGCGCCAGTTCAGCGGCGTCGGCGTCAAGAGCCACATCCTCGTCAAGGGCGCCGAACTCACCAGGCAGGTGCCGCCCGATTGGGGCAAGAAGGACTTCTATCTCTGGTACTACGCCACCTATGCGATGCACAACATGGGCGGCGAGTACCGCGTGTGGTGGAACCGCCGCATGCGCGACGTGCTCCTGGAGAACCAGTGCCAGGAGGGCGACAACGCGGGGAGTTGGGACCCCAAGGCCGACCGCTGGGCCGCCCGCGCCGGCCGCGTCTACACCACCGCACTCGGCGCCCTCTGCCTCGAGGTCTACTACCGCTACTCCGAGGCCCTCAACAGCTTCGGCGTCGCCCCCGACCTCGATGATCTCTTCTTCCAGTGACAAAGGGGGCGCGCCACGCAGTTGTCGGTTCCATCTGTTCGATCGGTCCGATCCGTCGGATCCGTCGGATCTGTCCGATTTGTTCTGTTGGCCCTGTTCGTGCATGCGGTGTGCCACGCGGCCTCGCCCGCCGACTGGCCCGGCTGGCGCGGCCGCGAGCGCGAGGGCCGCGCCGAGCCTGGCAACTACCCCACCCACTGGTCCCCCGACACAAACATCCGCTGGAAGGCCCCTATCCCCGGCCAAGGCCACGCCTCGCCAATCCTGGTGGGCGATAGCGTCTTCCTGACCACTGGCTACCCCACGGGGCGGGGCGAGACGCTCAAGCGGCTTGCGGCTTGGGGTGTGCTGGCTCTCACCGCCGCCGTCGCCGGCGCGGGGGCTGTGCTTGCGCTTCTCGCCTGCGCCAGGGGTGAGCCACCATCGAGGGGGAACGTCGTTTCGGTTGCGTTCTTCTGCCTCGTGCTGGGGGTCCTCCTTCAGCTCTCCCACGCCGCCCTCCCGCGGTTGGGTGGGCAGGAACTCACGACCGATCAGCGGATGGAGTGCTGGCTGCTGTCGGCGAACATCGCCGCGCTCTGCTTCATCGTCGCCGCATTCCCCCTCGCTGCCTGGAACCGCGCTCGCGGCATTGCGGCCCTCTTCGTTGCGTCGCTGCCGGTTCCCGCCATCCTCGCGCGGCCGGCTCCCGACTACTTCAACCTCTACACGCCGGGCCGGCTGGGACTCGAGCTGATCTGGTCGGCCGCGTTGCCTCTCGCGGTGCCCATCGCGGTCCTACTGGCGGCCCTCTGGGGTCGCACGCCACGCGCCACGCGGCATGCTCCCCGCCTAGCCTGCCTTGCGGCGGCGATTCTCGGACTGGCTGCGGGAATCCTGTCGTTCAGGCTGCCGCCTCTCCACGTCGTCACGTTCTGCGCGGCGACATGGCTTGTCGTTGAGGCCTGCGGATTCGGGCTGAGAGTGGGCGGCTGGGCGAAGTGGTTCGCCGTGGCAGCCATCGCCGTCGGGGCGCTCGGCTTCCTCGAGCGCAACGGCCTCCGGGTCACAAGGGACTTCGCCCGGGCCATCGTGTGCCTCGACCGCGACACGGGCGCGGCCAAGTGGACGCGGGAGGGGCTCCGCGGCCCGCACCCGCCGATGAGCCACCGCAACTCGCCCGCCACGCCGACACCCGTGGCCGACGCTGAACGAGTCTACGCCTGGTTCGGCTCCGCCGGGGCAATGTGCACCGACATGGAGGGCAAGCTACTTTGGGCAAACACCGAGGTGCCCTTCGACGACGTCCACGGCGTCGGCGCCTCGCCAATCCTCGCGGACGGCCTGCTCATCATCCCCGGCACGCAGCCCGACGCGCCCTACATTGCCGCTCTGGACGTGGCGACAGGCAAGCGCGTGTGGACCACGGAACTCCGCCCCTGGCCCGGCGGCGAGGGCCAGGCCCGAACGCCTGCGATCGCCACGGTGAACGGCAAGAAGTTGCTCCTCGTCTGGGCGTGGGAAGGGACGCAGAAGGAGGGGTGCCTGCGCGCCCTTGACCTCCGGTCAGGCAACGAGTTCCGGCGCTTTCCCGTTGCCACCCACAACGAGCAGGTAGCCAGCGTCGTCTCCGACGGCGACCTTCTCTACCTGGCCAGCTCGAAGGAGGTCCTCGCTCTCGGCCTGGCGAAGCTCAGCCGCGGCGAGGAGCCCCTGGCCGCCCTTGTCTGGACAAGCACGCTCAAGTGCCGGGGCCAGCTCGTGGCCTCGCCCGTGCTGTGCAACGGCCTGCTCTTCGTCGTCGCGGCGCACCGCGACGCGCATTGCCTGGACGCGAGGACTGGCGAGCTGCTCTGGAGCCAACAGCTCAACGGGCGCGGCTGCATGGCCTCGCCCATCGCCGCAGGCGGGGCCGTCTACTTCCCCGATGTCTCGGGCAAGACCACGGTCGTTGCGGCGGAGCGGAAGTTCCGTAAGATCGCCGAGAACGACCTCGGCGAGCCCATCTGGGCCTCGCCGGCCCCCGTGCGTGGCCGCCTCTACATCCGCACTACGGGCCACCTCTGGTGCATCGAGGAGAAGCCGTGAACACGCGACGCCGCCTGAGGCGATTCGCCCTCGTCGCCGCTCTGCTGGTCTCCGCCTGCTCTCCGAGCAGTTCCGAGGAGCAGGCCCCAGGCCCGGTGCGGATGCTCGGCAAGTGGCGGCCGCTCTTTCAGGGCATTGAGCACGTCGAGCTGCGCGCGACCCAGCCCCGTCCGATGCGCGGTCACGCTCTGCGGGTTGATCTCCAGGCGCCCGGCATCGAGTTCCTCGCCACACCCTCGAACGGCGACCGCCCGGCCGAGACCGACGGCCTGAAGACCAGCTCGTTCCTGGCGAAGCACAAGTGCCAGGCGGCCATCAACGCCGCACCCTTTTCCCCCGTGGTGAACGCCGAGGGCGCCGCGCACGATATCGAGGGGCTTCAGGTCTCCCGCGGCGAGAAGGTCTCCGAGCCGACGCAGTATCCGGCCCTGCTCATCACGAAGGACAACAAGGCCGCGGTGGCCAGTCCCCCCTTTGAGCTTGAAAGGGCCTGGAATGCCGTGGCCGGCTTCGGCCTCGTGCTCAAGGCCGGCCAAGTGCTCGGCAGCGACAAGCCGTTCCACCCCCGCACCGCGGCGGGCGTGTCCAGGGATGGCCGCTACCTTTACCTCCTGGTGATTGACGGGCGACAGCAGGGCTTCAGCGAGGGCGCCTCGACCGCCGAAGTGGGCGAGTGGCTCAAGCTGCTGGGCGCGTGGGACGGCCTCAACCTCGACGGCGGCGGCACGACGACGATGGCCACCGAGGGCGCCGATGGCAAGCCCCGCGTCCTCAACCGCCCCATCCACGCCGGCATCCCCGGCACCGAACGCCCCTCCGCGAGCCACCTCGGCATCAGGGCCAAGCCCCTCAAGCCCAAGGAGCAACCGTGACGAAGTTGCCCAAGCCGTTCAACCTTTTCGCTGCCGAAGTGCAGTACTGGCGCCTCGAGCCGCGGTACTGGGAGCCGATCCTGGTCGCCGCCAGGGACGCCGGGCTGCCCGGCATATCGAGCTATGTGCCGTGGGAAGTCCACGAGGTCGAGAAGGGGCGTTTCGACTTCGACGGCTCGACCGACCCCCGCCTCAATCTGGTCGGCTACCTGGAGCTGGTGAAGAAGGTGGGGCTGCGGCTCGCCTATCGTCCCGGCCCCTTCGTGTGCAACGAGATGGCCTGGGGCGGCCACCCGCGCCGCATCGTGATGGGCGACGTGGGGATGATGGTCTGGCAGGCCGACAACTCGCTCGCCCCAGGTTACATGCTCCAGGCCAAGGAGGGCTGGCAGCCGTCCTATCTCCACCCCGCCTACCTCGACGAAGTGCGCACCTGGTTCGCCGCCGTGGACGCCGTCGCCCGCGACTTCACCGTCGCCCGCCGCGGCCCCATCTCCACCTGCAACCTCGACAACGAGGTGAGCTACATCGTCCGCGACAGCTTCTTCGGCGCCGACTACAACCCCTGCGTCGTGGGCCGCGGCGGGCTCTATCACCAGTGGCTCGCCCGCACCTATGGCTCGCCCTACAAGCTGCCCTACAGGCAGCGTGTCGCCTCCTTCGAGGACATCGAGCCGCCCCGGAAGCTGGAGAATGTCGAGGACAATCTCCGTTGGTACTTCGATTGGGTGGCCTTCAAGGAATGGCTGATGGCCGAGTACCTGAAGACCCTGCGGGGGATGCACGAGGAGTGCGGCCTGCGCGGCGTGACTTTCTACACCAACATCAACCCCCACCGTCCGGAGGGCGTGCCGACAAACTTCGCCCGCTTCGCCGAAGGCACCGGCGGCCTGGTGGGCTACGACTTCTATCGCAACCCCTGGCTGAGCTATTCGGGCTACTCCTCGATGGCCCGCGTGCTCAAGCTCATGAACGCCACGCTGCCCGTCACGTGGTCGGCGGAGTTCATGGGCGGCTGGTGGTTCGTCAACCTACAGGGCAACCGCGTTCCTCGGAACCACACCGAGTTCATGTCCCTCGCCGCTATGGCCGACGGCTGCAAGGCGATCAGTTGGTTCATGTTCCACGACCGCCACTCGTGGGGCGACGCGCCAGTGAGCCAGATGGGCCACCGCCGCGAGAACCACGAGGCCCTCCGCAACGTCGTCGGCGTCGCACGCAGCCTCAAGCAGTGGAACTCGCTCAAGCCCGTGAGCGACCTCGCCATCGCCTACTACCGCCCCTACATGTGGCACAGCCACCTGGGCGACCCGATGCCTTGCGCGGACAACGACCTGCACGTGGGCGACCCCGTGCTGTGGGGGGAGAAGGCGGGCGCTGCCGTCGCCGAATACGAGGGCCTCTTCCGCCTCGCGGGGCAAGCGGGCTACCACGCCGCCGCGGTTGACATCTCGGACGCCCCCGAGAAACTGACCGACCACCGCCTCGTCTGGCTTGCCGCCGAGCCGTTCATCGAGGAGAGCGCCGACAAGCTCCTCGCCGCCTGGGTCCGCAAGGGCGGCACCCTCGTCGTCAGCCACGCCTGGCCGCGGGTCAACCTGGCAGGCCAGCCCCTCGACTTCCTCGGCCTCGGCGGCCCGCCCGACAAGCCGGCGAAGCTCGGCAAAGGCAAGGTCGTTTGGTGGCCGGGCACGGCTGCCGCCGAGCCAGGCAAGGAGGACGTTCAAGCTGTCGCCCAGGTCAAGGCTCTGCTGGCCGACCTGATTGGCCTCCCCGCGGTCGCCGCCTCCTGTCCGCCCGTCACCACCATGCACTCCAGCGAGGGCCGCCGCCGGGCACCCGGAGCCGGCGACGGGTCGGGCGAGCCCGAGCAGCACAACCTGGTTGAAGCCATTCTCCACCAGGCCCCTGGGGCAAAGGTGCTTTATCTCCTCAACCTCTACGACCGCGCCGTGAACGCCACAGTCTCGTTCCGCCGCATTCGCCGCGCCCGCCTCGTCGAGATCGGCCGGGCACCCGGAGCTGGCGACGGGTCGGGTGAGGCGTATCGCGTCTCCGCCGGCGTATCGGTGGTTGACATTGACCGCAAGAGCGCCCGGGTGTTCAGGGTCGTGCGCTGATGCTTCGTTCCCCTCGCCTGCCGGCGGCGCTTGACCTCCCCCCGGCGACTCTGTACAATGCGGTTGTGGCGATAACGAAGCATGCTGGGGGTGTGCGATGAGCACGGTGAGCATTCCTGACGAGTTGGTGTCACGGCTCCGGGCGCTTGAGGGAGACAGCGAGGCAGACCTCGACACGCTGGTGGCCCGCGCTCTCTCCGACTATATGCGGCTGCCCGAGGCCAAGCTACTCGTCCAGCGGTCAGAGGAATTGGAGGCCGCCCTGGCCCGCGCCGGCGTGACGGAGGAGGACATTGTCGAGCACTTCCACCAGTGGCGCCGCCGGCAACGTGTTCGCGGTTGACGCCAACGCGCTCATGGCCGCCTTGCTCAGAGGCAAGGCCATGCGCGTTCTTACCTCGCCTGGTACCGTCTTCTTCACCACCGTTCGCACCACGTGGGAGGTCGAGCGCTATCTGCCAGACCTGGCGACCGTCCTGGCACGTCGAGGCATTGCTACTGATGCGGAGGAACAGAGGGCGAGGTTCCACGCCCTGCCGCTGATTGCCATGCCGGAGAGGGTGTATCAGGACCGGCTCCCGCGTGCCCGACGCATGATTGCCGATCGAGACCCCGACGACGCGGACCTCCTCGCGTTGGCTCTGCATCTCGACATCCCTATCTGGACGAATGACCGCGATTTCTTCGGACTGAGCGGCGTGCGGGCCATCAACACCGCCGAGATGCTTTCCCTGGTATGATGTCCCGGTCGGTCTTCAAGATCAGATCTCTTCTGTTCTGTCTTTGATCGACCGGGGGGAGAGGTGGCGAAGAAGTGACCAGACCTCCATGCTGGAAGGCGTTGTGTACGGGTGTCT
>VGYV01000012.1 GCA_016872855.1 Planctomycetota bacterium | reverse complement strand
TATCGTCTGGGGCGGCAGACGCCGCGATTCTGCCGATTCCGCCAACAGAAAAGGTAGAGGAAGGGAAGGGAAGGGAAGGGAAAAGGGGCATGCACAACTGGTCTGACAACGAAGGAGGAGGAATTCCTGAGACACGTCTTACACGACGAAACAGCCACAATTACCCAACGATACCATCAACTCGGCCTCTCTTCTCATCTTGGTAATCGCATCCAACATTCGCTCTTGCTCAAAGGTCTTCTTTCTTCTCAGTCTATTCCCTTTGAGAAAGGACGCATCAAGGCTTTGTGTTTGACAAGGAAAGGATATGAGGTGCTTGGATGTGAAGAGCAGGCATCAACGAGACACGGGAGTATGGAGCATCGCTACTGGCGAGCCAAGCTCGCCGCCCGGCTGCGGGCGTGCCACTACGCCGTTCAGGAAGAATCCCCCATCGGAGGGGGCAAGACCGTTGACATCCTGGCCTCGAAGGAGGGCCGCAGGATTGCCTTCGAGATCGAGACGGGGAAGTCGGACGTGGCCGCCAACGTCGAGAAGGTTGACGCAGCCGGGATTGATAAGCTCTACGTTGTTGCCACTTCGCGCCTTGCTGAGCGAGCCGTGGCGGCAGAGGTGGCAGCCTCCAGCGCGGCAGGTGTTCTGTCGGTGAGTGCCGCCCTGAGGCAGAGCAACTGGTAGAAGGGCCGCTTGTCCCCGCTTCCTGACGGGGCGGCGTCAGGTGCCTGCCCGGTCGTTACCCCAACTGGACAGATGCCGTCAAGGTCGCCTGGGAGCTAACTCCTTATTACGGCAGAACACGCAGCACAGGACTCCTCCTTGTTCGTGGTCGGAGACCAGAGGAATTGGCTCACTTGGCGAGGTTCACAATCCACCGAGGACATTGAGGTTGTAGCCCGTGCCGAAGAGCCGGCGGTTGGCACGGTAGAGCGGGTGGCGGTAGCGGGCGAGGGCGGCGTCACTTTCCTTCGCGCTGGCGTCGGCCCACACGTGGAGCGTGCCGTCGGGGTAGGCGACGAGGAGTTGCTCGCCGGGCAGGTCGAGGAGCTTGGCGGCCATGGCCACCTGGCCGCCGGCTCCGAGGTCGGCAAGGCGCCTCCCCTTACGGTCTATCACCTCGAGGCCGTCGCTGTCAGTCGTCCGCACCAGCTCGTGCAGGCCGTCGCCGTCGAGCTCGATGGTGAGAACCGCTCTGAGGGTTGCGCTGGTCACGGCATGTTCTCCACCATGTGTGAGAGGGAACACTACGAGAAAGGACACCGCGAGGGCCGACTGTTTCAGCGTGACTCTCCCGCCCCGGCTGCTTCGAGGAGAAGGACCGCATCCCCCTGGAAGGGGGCCGAAAGCTCGCGCGCCGGGCCGCCCCGGACGACGCCCGCCTTCCGGGTCTGGCCGGTCTTGGGGTCGAGCCACTCGACGGTCAAATCGCCCTTGGCCGCCGAGAGGTCCACGGTCACCTTCCCGGCCGTGGGCAGATAGACGAGGTAGGCGTTGCCCGGACTGGCGAGGCAGTACTTCGACGAGGCGAGGCCGCTGCGCGGCGTCATCGCGGCAAGGTCGAGGCAGCTGGCGAGCTGAAGGGCGTAGCCGATGTTGCGGCGAACGGGGTCGAAGCGGGCCTCGAGGCGCCCGCCGAGGATCAGCCCGTCGTAGGGGTCCATGAACAGGGGATTGTGGCCACGCAGGAAGCTCTTCCACACCCACGCGGCGTCGCCGCCGATGCCCCAGAGGTGGTCGGTGTCGTTGAGCACCACCTTCCTGCCGTCGGCGGGCGGCGGGTCGTCGCGGTAGCCGCCATCGGGGTTCGGCGACACCCAGTCGGCCGGGCTGTCGAAAAGCGCCTTGTTGCTCCCCCCCTTGTACTGGAAGGTCATGCCCACCGGGTGCTGCTTGGGCTTGGCTTTCTCGTAGTCCTTGATGAAGCGGATCATGTGGTACTGCCACTCGGTCGAGGGCGGGTGGTTTTCGTTGGAAATCTCGTAGAGGACGTTGTCCAGGTCGTTCACCGTGTCAATCACCTTGCGGACGTATGCCTCCTGCACAGCGGTCACGGCCTTGACGGCCAGCTCGTGGACCTCGAGCCCCTTGCCGTCGCCGTTCGGGTCGCCATTGATGCCGTTGACGTTGTTCGCAGGGTTGAACGGGTGATTCGCCCAGGCATCGGAGATGAACTGCATGCACCAGCCTTCGAAGAGCATGATGGAGACGTAGATGCCCCGCTTGCCCGCGGCCTCGACGCGGGAGCGCAAGCGCTCGAAATATTCGGGGTTGAACCTGGCGAGGTCGAACTTCGGCTTGTCGTCGAGGGCCTTGCCCGGCCCCGTGCGGAGCCACGGCTGGGGTGCAGCGAAGCAGCGCTTGGGCACGCTCCACTGCGCGCTGCCGCCGCGGGTGTCCCACGACACCAGCTCCCACGCCCACAGGCGGATGAAGTTGTGATTGAGCTTCGCCATCCAGTCGAGATACGCCTCGAAGTCGAAGCGCGGCGGCGGGTCGGTGGCGCCCATGTCGAGCAGGTTGTTCCACGTGTGCGAGCCGACGAGGAGAATGGCTTTGCCGGCCCCGTCGGCGAAGTAGCGAGGGTTCCTCGGGTGCACCTTCAGAGGGCCGCTCGCGGGCGCCGCGCCGAGTGCGGCTGACACCACGCACGCCAAGGTCAACACCCCAAGCGCCATTCCTGTGCAAGCCATCGCATCTGCCTCCTGTCATTGTGCCTTGACGACCACGCGGCGGTAGCTGGTCAGCGGCGGCGCGCCGAGGATGTAGTAGAGGCCGGGGAATTCCCTCCAGATTCGCTCGACGATGCGGTCCTGGTCGCCGATGTCGTAGATGCGCAGGCGGCGGGCGAAGTCGCGGTAGCCGGCATCGCTGAGGTCGAAGAGCCTGGCCATCGCGAGCGCCGTGAGCGACTTGGTGCACGAGGCGATGCCGCGGGGCTCGGCGAAGTTGTGCCACTCGGCCGCGAGCCAGCCGTGGCGGATGACGAGTAGGTGGTTCGGCACCCCGAAGCTGGCGCAGTAGTCCTGCGCCTCCTTGAGCTTCGGCCAGTCCAGGCCGGCCTTCTCCCGCACGGCCCGCTGCTCGTCTGCGGTGGCAGCCTGGTTGGGCCTCACCAGTGCGCGCCAGCCGCCCTGGGCCTCGGGCGGCGGGATGTACTCGCCCCCGGCCGCCGAGACTACGCCCACAGCAATAAGGAACAAGCCGACCCGGAGCAGCCACTGCACGGGGCCGCGCGTGCTGTACACGCCGCTCACTCCCGCGCGATGCGTACCGGTCATACAGCCTCCGTCCACCCGCTGGGTTCGTGCGCCTTGGGGTTCGTCGCGCGCGGCCGCCATGTCGGGCACCGGTCGAACGCGGAACGCATGGGGCCGGATTCCGCTAGGGGCCAGTTTAGCATGGAGCTACGGCGGATCAAGTGGAGCAGGCAGAAGAGATGGCTGCGAACACACCTGTGACCGGGCCTCCTCGCGGGCGCGACGCAAGTGTGCTATACTTCGGCCAAGGAAGGAGGACGGGACGATGCGAACGATGCTCGTGGTGGCCGTGCTAAGCCTGCTGGCCGGTGCTGCGCGTGGCGGGCAGACAGTGATGGAAGGCAAGCTCGAGGTCCTGCACCTCCACGGCCTCGCTGACCCCACTCGCTGGGGGCCATCCGAGTGCACGGTGGAAGCGTCGAAGACTCTCCGCGCGGAGGGCCACCCGACCCTTCACCTCCACATTCCCGTTGACCACCACGGGGGCGAGAAGAACTACCCCATCGGCTGGCCCCGCATGTACCTGGACCTCAGGAAGCCCGACGAGACCGGCTGGGGCGAGTTCGAGCGCTTCGAGTTCCTCATCCACGCCACCATGTCGCGCCCCGCGCCGCCGAGGAAGGTGCTGAACCTCCAGATTCACTGCCCGGACAGGAACAACGCGCTGAACCGCAACCTGGAGGAGATCCGCCTCGGCGAATGGGCGCGCGTGTCCATTCCCATCCGCAGCATCAAGGACGTTGAGCAGGTGGCCAAGCTGGGCCTGAACATCTCGGAGAGCGACTACCGCCACGGGGACGTGTTGGACTTCCACATCGGCGCCTTCCGCCTCGTCCGAGCCGCGGAGTTCGGCCTCGCCAGTCTCAAGGCGACGACGCCGGTCATCTACCGCGACGATGCGCGGCTTACGGTCGAGTTCGAGACCGTCGGGCCGCCGGGCAAGGTCGCGCGGGGCCTGCCGCTGGCCCTATACGAGCGCGACCGGCTGCTCCACCGCGAGACTCACCCTGTCGCCCGCGGCGTCCAGACCCTTGTTCTGGACCTCCGCGGCCTGAGGCTCGCAGTTGGCCGGTACTCCCTCGTGGCCTTCGACGAGGCGCCGGAGCGGCGCGTGGCGGCGGAGTTCCGCGTGGTGGAGTCCCCCTGGGAGACGCAGAAATGAGCAAGCCCTGGACCGCCCTCCTCCTCGTGGCCGGCGCCGCCTGCGCCGGCACGGTCCGCATTGATTTCGGCACCGAGACCTCACCCGTGCGGCCGGGCTTCCTGCGGGTGACCGATAGGACCGCTTTCGGCGAGGATACCGCCGTGGGCTGGCTGAAGGCGGACGGCCTCGTGGCTCGCGACAACCCCGTCCCGCGCGACTGGAAGCCCGACCCCTCGCGGGGCCGCGACTATCCTCCGCCCATCTACACCACCGACCTGCGGCAGGACTGCGTCCAGGGCACGGGCGCGGCGACCCTCGCGGTCCGTGTCCCCGACGGCGCCTATCGCGTGTGGCTCCTGTGCGGCTCGGCCGGGGGCCACCGCTCCCAGGTGTGGAATGTCGTAGCCTCGTGTCCTGCTCCGCCGGCCTCGCCGGACTGGAAGGAGGCGGCGACCTTCGCCGGGCCGTTCGCCTGCCGCGTGCTCCAGGGCCGCGCCGCGGCGACTGGGCAGCAACTCGTGCTCGCTCTCGACACAAAGAGCCGCTGGGTGGTGAATGCCCTGCTCGTCGTCCCCGAAGCCGAATGGGAGACGGTCAGGACCACGGAGGTCGTAAAGCTCGAACAAGAGGTCTTCCTCCTTCCCGACGACGTGCTCGCCAAGTGGAAGCACACGCCCCACAAGGACGACGCGCCGATGCCGGCGCCCACGGAGGCCGAGGTGGCGCGTGGCTTCCTCGTGTACCACCGCCCGTACCTCACTACCGTCTGGCCCAACACCGTGCCGCGCCGAGAGGAGTGTGAGCCCACGGTGCGCGCCTTCGCCTCCCGCGACGAATACGAGCCACTCACCTTCACTCTCCTTCCGCTGCGCGACCTCGATGAGGTTGCCGTGCGCATCGGGGCACTGAGGACTGACGATGGCCAAGCCATCCCCGGGGACGACATCTGCGTGCGGTACGTCCGCTACATGCACGTCCGCCCAAACTACAGCACACACGGCATCTACTACCGCGCGCCCGATGTGCTCATGCCGTTCGTGAAGCCGCAGTCGCTGGCCAGAGGCGAGAGCTTCCGCGTGTGGGCGACAGTGCATGTGGACGCCTTCGCGCCGGCCGGGCTCTACACGGGTGAGGCCGTGGTGACGGTGGGTGCCCGCGAGGCGGCCAGGGTGCCTCTTGTGCTACGTGTGCTCCCGATCAAGCTCCAGAAGGACCTCTCGCTCGTCTACGGCACCTATTACCACCACCCGTATGATGAGGCGGCGAACGCGCCCGACGCCTTCTCGCGCCAGTGGTGGCGCCACAAGGCCGAGGCGGAGGCAGCCGACATGGCCGCCCACGGCCTCAACGCTATCGTGAGCGGCATCAACGGCCGCATGGACGACAAGGGCCGCTGGCAACTCGACTTCGATGGCCTCGATGCCAAGCTCGACCTCTGCCGCCGCCACGGCCTCACCAAGCCCGTCATCTGCCACATCCCCACGAGCCACATCTACGCCCGGCACATGAAGGCGGCCATGGGCTCCCACCTGCGGCTGCTCCAGATGCCGCCCCAGGCCTTCTTCGACGACCTCACGGCCTGCGTTCGCGCCATCGAAGCCGAGCGCCAGCGTCGCCAGTGGCCCGAGCTGCTCTACTACCCCGTGGACGAGCCGTCGGAGTCGGACCTCTCGGTGAAGTTCATGGTCGAGGTGATGAAGGCCATCAAGCGGCGGGAGCCCATTGCCGGCAATGGGCGCGGCGCCCGCACCTACGTGACGGCCGACCCCGCCCACGAGGCATTCGCGCCCCTCAAGCCCGTGGTGGATGTGTGGTGCTGCCAGCCCTTCACCTTCCCCCGCGAAAAGGTCCTCGCGGACATGAAGGAGCGCGGAATCGAATACTGGTGCTACCCCAACCACATCGCGGGCGAGAACGACCACACGCCCGCGGCGGGCGCCCGCATGACCTACGGCTTCGGCTTCTGGCGTAGCGGCTTCCGAGCCCTCACCCCCTGGATCTACCAGAGCGTGGTGAGCGACCCTTGGAACTACCTGGATGGCGGCTACATGGACTTTTTCAACCGCACCGATGACGACGGACGCCCCATCCCCGTCGCGCTCTGGGAGGCCTACCGCGAGGGCATTGACGACGGCCGCTACATCACGACCCTCGGGCGCGCCATCGCCCGCGCGCGCGAGGCCGGCCACGCCAAGCTCGCCGACGAGACGCAAGCGGAACTGCAATACGTCTGGGACGCCATTCGGGTTCAGGAGAAGTACAAGCACGAAGGCCTGTGGGATCCTGCGCTCTTCGACCGCTATCGCTGGCTCCTCGCCCGGCAGATCCTCCGCATCCAGGAGGCCCTCCAGTAGCTCGGGGCCGCCTGGGCACGCACCGAGTTCCGGTTTCGTCCCTCGCCGCCTAGAGGAAGACCGAATCGTGGCGGCTGGAGTGGAGCGAGACCCAGAAGTTCTCTCCTTCGAGAATGCAGTCGCCGCGGAACTGGTAATCGGTCGTGCCATGCGGCACCTGAGACCAGATTGCACGGTCCTTCCATGCCCTCATGTCGTAGTGCTTCATCGTGTACTTCTTGTTCGCGTCCCAGATTCTCACCGTGCGGTCCTTTAGCCTGCTATAGCCCTCGGCGCCAGCGCCCCCCAGGGACGTAACGCTGAACCAAATACCCATGACCACTCCTCCCCAAAGCAGTTGCACTGCTCGCGTCCTGGTGTTCATGGCGCTTCTCCTCTCTGTCTGGGCTTGGCGATGATCTCGCGGATCTCGAGGTCGAAGAAGTTGTTCATGTGCGCGGCTTTGAGGACGATGGCTGAGTCGGCGCCACCCCCGGTCCCGCCGACTGCGATGATCTCCTGGTCGGTCGGGACGAGGCCGGCGTCGGCGGCCATGACCGCAACTTCGACTGCAACCTTGATCCCGTCGCCGCCGAACCGCCTCAACGTGTGAGCAATGATCTCGATGTGGCTGGTGCCGCCGAACTTGTTCGTGATCGACCGCTCGACGCCGCTGAGCGCGTGCGAGCAGATCAGCACGTTGATGCCCTTCCTCTCCAGTTCCTCTCTCTGGTCGGCGCTAAGCGACGGAGCATCGCCACCGGCGTGTCCCGCGTGCTCTGCCACGGAGACCAATGTCACACCGGTGCTCTGGAGCGCCTCCCAGAGCTTCAGAGCAGTCGCCCCGCTGTCCGAAGCGACCACGATGTGCCGAATCCCGAGCTCCTCGCACCGGCCCCTGACCGCTTGGACGGCAGCGTCGGTGTTCCCGGGCCCGGGTCTGTCGAAGTACGTAATGTCCTTGACATTCATCGCCCGCTCCTTTGGGGCCGGTGTGGTCCGCCGCGGCGGTAGCCCCGGGCCGCGGCGTGCCAACCCATGGTAGCCGGCATCAAGCCCAGCAGGCCGGCCGAGCCGGAAACCCCCGGCGCACGCCATGCCATGGTTAGCCCCCTTGTGAGGCGCTCGGCACGGTTTCCCGGCTTCCCCGCTTCACAGTTGCTCCACCAGCTCCTTGAGGTAAGCCTTTGCTTCGCCCCAGGTCATCTCATCGAGTCTCACTTTCGCCTGGCCCATGGGTTGCGCTCCTTTGCGTCGGCCGGCGGCCACGCTCGTTGACGGTCGGGCGTCTTAGCGCCTCGCCGCCACCTCGAAGACGTGCAGGCAGTCGCCATGCCTGATGTAGAGGCGGCCGCCGCAAACGACCGGGGGCGCCCAGAGAGGCCCCGAGCCGCCGCCGGGCACCTTGAACTGGCTGACAAGGTGGTAGGCTTCAGGTGTAGCCTTGACGAGCGAGATGGTCCCGCGTTCATCGGTGCAATAGAGCATTCCGTCCGCGTACGTGAGGCCACCTTTCGGAACGCCCTTCACGGCCCACCGCGTTCTGCCGGTCTCGAAGTTGACGCAACACCAGTTCCCGGTGTGGACGCCGTGGAAGCCATACAGGTGGCCATCCACCAGGACCGCCCCGCTCATGTAGGTCATGAAGTCGTCCTTCCTCCAGAGCTCCTTTGGCGCGAGCTTGCCGCCCTCTGCGGCGAGCTTGAGATTGGCGCAGAAGTTGCCTATCGTGATGAAGACGCAGCCGTCGCTGTAGATCGGGGTCGGGATTGTCTGATTGCTCCAGGGGAGAGGGTGGCGCCAGAGGGTCTCGCCGTTCTCCGCGTTGACGGCGACCACGGCCTTCGTCGTCAGCGAGACAACGTGACGGATCTCAGCGAACGTGAACGAAATGGATGAGCTGTGGGTGGCCTGCTCGTCGGCCCCCTTGCTTGCCCAGACGGTCTTCCCCGTCTTGCGGTCCAGGGCCACAAGGCAGGCATCCCTGCCGCCCGGCCTGCAAATCACGTTGTTGGCATCAACCAGCACCGACTCGGCCAGCGCCCAGGCGATGTTGGACGCACCGAACTCCTTCAGCACGTTCCGCCCCCAGAGCTTGCTCCCCGTCTTTGCGTCAAGGCACGCGAGGTCGCCATGGGCATTCAGATGATAGACCATCCCGCCGTTGACTGTTGGGGTTCCTCGCGCCCCGGGGATGTCCCCAGTCCACGCATTGCCGTTGCTTGTCTTCCACTTCAGCTCGCCGTTCAGGTCAAGCGCAAGGACGAAACAGTCGTTCCCAATGTCGCCCGCCGTGTAGACGGTCCCTTCGGCGATTGCCGGGGCGACATAGCCCCTTCCGCAGCCCTTGGCCGTCCAGAGAAGCTTTGGCCCGCCCTCTGGCCAGACCTTGAGGAGGCCAGTTTCGCTCGACACCCCGTCGCGGTTCGGCCCGCGGAACTGCGGCCACTCGGCACCACATGCCGTGGCGCAAAGGAATGCAATGACAATCGCGACCCGGACAATTGCAGGCTCGTGTGCGAATCTGTATTCAGCCACCATATCTGTGGTCGTTGTGTCTCTGGTTGCAGGACCTTCAAACCTGCACGTGTGATATTCCCTTCGGCAGGTCGAAGCAGGTGACGACGCCTTCCTTGTCGCATTCCACATGACATCGTCCTTTCGTGATGAGGCTGATGGTCTACTTCCCGAGCCCAATCTTCGCCTTCTGTCCATCGACTCTGCCGAGCATCTGGAGGACGAGTCTGCCGTCCACGACGGCTGCCGCGCAGGGCACCTCCTCGCCGCCGACGAAGACCTTCTCGGGCGCCGGGCCGTTCCAGCCCAGCACCTTGAAGGCCGGGGCGAAGCCCGCGCCCTCCCCCTTCTCGTAGACAAGCTCGACGGGGCCGGCGCTCTTCAGCACGTGGCACCCCTCGGACTCATTAAAGCCATCAGCGTTGAAGTCCCCTGTGTCGTCCCCCACGAGCTGGACGCCTGTGACCTTCGCCGGCGCGCGGTATTGCACGGCATAGGGAAGCGCGTCCTTGGGAGCACGCATCTTCGGGACCACCTTGCTCCCTTCGGTGCCCACCTGGATCATGCACGCCCAGGTCGAATCGTAGCCCGGCTTCATCAGGACCCCACCACTCCCGTAGCCGCAGCGGTCCCAGCCGACCGATCTACCGTCGTGGCGCATGTGACGGTCGAACAGAAGATGCTGTTCAGCGGGGATGGTAAGCAGGAACGTCGTCTTTACCTTCTCGCTCGTCGCCAGGAGCAGTTCCTCGGATGGCGAGAAGAAGCTGTCTTTCACCTGGGCCACTTTGGGTGTGCTGAAGATGTAGCAGGGGTTCGCTTCGGGCTTGCCCTTGGGGGCCGGAAGGAAGAGGTGCGGGCCGTACTCCCCGCTCCACTTGAACTCCCTCTCGGCCTTCTGGACCCGCACCTGGACAACAATCTGCCCTGCTGGGTAGAAAGTGTAGGTGGCGATAACGGGCATGTTCCTGTCGGCGAAGCGCGACCAGAAGGTGAAAACCGACTTCGCCAGGATGCGGACGCGCGCGGGGCTTCTCTCGATCACGGCCAGCTCGCCCTCGGCCTTCAGAGCCTTGTGCCCGATTGACGGCCAGTCGCGGCACCCGTAGCTGCCCCTCGGCCCCTTTCCATAGTCGCCCAAAGACGGGTCGGGGTCTGGCCGAGCGGCCCCGTGCCAGCCCACCTCAAAGAGCCCCCGGTCCCAGCCGGCGAGGTTCGTCTTCGCCTCGGGGTCCGAGGCAAGGTCGTAGAACTCCATTATCCCGCCGCCGGCGGCCTGCCAGACCACGGCCTTGTAGACCCCCGGCGAGGTCACGGTGAATCTGAGGTCAGGAGACGCGCCGGACTCGACCACTTCGACCCCCGCGGCCCAAACCCGCACGGCGCAGAGCAGAGCTGCGCACGCCACGCACGCCACAGAACCCCTCATGGCTCACCCCTTTCTGATGCCCTCGATGGGACTCCGTGCCGGCATAGGTTGTGTGGGCACGCCTTGGGTTCACCTCATGGAGGGCGGACGTCGAGGCAGACGAGCTCGCCTTCGTGGTTGCGGCAGAAGATGCGGCCCCCGCACAAGACCGGCACTGTCCAGCACCGGCCACGGAGCACCTTGGCCTGGGCGAGGACATTGCACTTTTCGGGCGATGCCTCGGCGATGACCAGCTCGCCCGTTTCCGTGAGCATCACGAGCTTGCCGCCTGCCACCATGAGCGTGCCCATGTGAAGGCCGTGGTGCCGCCACTTCTCCTGGCCTGTCGCCGCGTCGAGGCACACGAGCGGCACCTGATTGTTGGCCTGGCCGTCGAAGCCGTAGATGTGGCCCTGCCAGACGACGGCGCTGCTGAAAATGGTGCTCAGGCGCTTGTTGCGCCAGAGGACGTTGGCCGCGCCACGTGCGGGCCGCAGCATGGCGCAGCCGGTGCCGTAGCCGGAGGAAAAGAAGACCCTGTCGCCCAGGACGCTTGGGTCCGCTGCGTTGGCGGTGTTCTGCCATTCCAGGCTCCAGAGCTTGTCGCCGGTGCGAGCGCTCAGGCCGACGGCCTCGCGCCCTCCAAAGATCAACACGCACCGCTCGCCGCCCATGTCGAAGGCCAGGGGAGAGGAATGCCCTCCCGATGCCGCTTCGTCCTTCTGCGCCCAAGCGACTTGGCCGGTGGCTTTGTCGAGCGCCACGATGGCGCGCTCGGCGTTGACGATCACGAGCTTGCCCTCGACGAACGGCGAGCCGCTGACCTCGTTGAGCCCCTGGCGTGGCACGCTCCACTTCAGTTGCTCGACCTTGGAAACCTCGACCGCCCACACGGCTCTTCCCGTCTTCGCATCGAGGCATCGGGTATCGCCGTGACGACTCACCGTGTAGACCACGCCGTCGGCTACCGTGGGCGTAGCTCGCGGCCCTGCCTCGTCTGGACCCCCACGGCAGGCGTACTCGTGGGTCCAGACCTCTCTGCCGCTCGCCGCATCGAGGCAGTATACCACATCGGTGTCGGCCTTGTTGCCGAGGGTGTAGGCGCGGTCGCCCACGACAGCCACCGAGGAATAGCCGTGGCCCAGCGCCTTGCGCCAGAGCACCTTCGGCCCGCCCGCGGGCCAGGAGGCGAGCCATCCCGTTTCGGACGAGACCCCGTCGCGGTTCGGGCCACGCCACTGGGGCCAGTCGGCCGCTCTCCCGGCCGCAGCCCAGGCGGTGATGGCAGCGAGCTCCGCGACTCTCAGAAGCACCGCGATGGCGTGAGCGACTTCGCTTCTCATGTTGGCCTGTCTCCCTTCAGCTTGAAGCGGATTGTCGTCGAGTCCTGGACGGTCGTGGAGAAGGCTTTCCAGACGGCAACACCTTGAGGCGGGAAGGCCAGCGCGCGGGAGCCATTCACGCCCCCCTCCACGACTTCGCCAACGTCGAACTTCCCTCGGCCGCCCTCGAAGCTCTCCGAGAAGACGACCTTGCCAGGCGGAGGGAGGAGCAGCCCCGGGGTCAAGAGCGCGCTCTTGCTGGGCGTGGCGACCCTCTTGCCGCCTTTGGGTTTCCCCTGGACCGGTCCGACATACTCGGTCGCCAGGACCACGTCATCGAACCAGACCTCATAGACGCGGTCGGGTTTGGCCGCCTGTTCGGGCACGTAGTAGGAAAGCCAGAATGTGTTGATCTTGAGTTTGTCCGAGGTGCGCCAGCGGATGCCCTTGAAATAGCCGATGAGTTTCCCGTCCACCCAGAAGGCTTGTTCCCCATCGGTGGCCTCGGGGGTCGAGTTGCACTTGACCATCGCCTCGACGCAGTACCACCGGCCCGGCTGGACCGGGTCCTGAGGGGCGTCGAAGTGGTTGCCCCAGAAATGCCTCCAACCGTCCGGCTTCATCTCGTGCCAGTAGGTGTAGAAGTGCCAGACGCCGGGGGGCGGGACCTCGCCCCCCTTGCCCCAGGGCTCGATCCCTGTGCTGAACCCTTGATCGCCGGCGGGCTTCTTTCCCGCACCGCCCCTGGGCCACGGCGTTGGCACCCGGTCAGCGATCAGATTGACGAAATGGCCAACGTATCCGGTTCTCGGGTGGAACTTGACGTAGAACCGGGCGTGGAGCCGGTCCACGCCTTTCGTATGCGTGTAGAGGTGACCGTTCTTGGAGATGTGGAGGGATCGCCGGCCGGGCGAGCTGGCGTGGATGTCTTCCGGGAGGTCCATGTTAGCCGGGTGTAAGACGTCGCCCCAGCGCGCGGCGATCTCCTGGACGCTCCCCGTCTCAAAGTCCTCCACGAAGACCACCTGCGGGTCACGCTCGATACCCTCATCGCCCGGATACTTCGCCGCGAGGCCGGCGCCTTCGGGCACAGAGCCTTGCCCTTGTGGGCCGGCCGCCCTCTCCTGACCGTTCGCCGAGGGGTGCGGGAGCAGCCACACGCCGAGGAGTCCCAATACTGCGACGCCGCAAGCCACGAGGGCCGTCCTTCGACTCGGTTCTCTTCTCATCTCCGGCTTCTCCTTTCTCGTTTCCCGGGGCCACCCTTCACCTGCCAACCTCTGCTCGGCGGTGGGGCACTTCCAGCAGCAGAGTCACCTGCTTTGCGATGAACCCCGCGGTGGCCTTGTAGATGAACTTCACCTCGCTCTCGCCTGCCTTGAGCCACTCGACGGAGACGGGAAACGGCGGGAATTCGTAGTCGCGGCCGTTGCTCGCCCTGGAAATGGGCAGGTCAACTCTGTGCCCGTTCAGGTGAATCTCGCCTTCGCCGGTCTGATCCCAGTCGTTGATGGTGAAGACCAGGCTGGCGGCGCGGATGTCCTTGAGCGGGATGTCGGCGGGGATGGTGAGGGTCATTGTTCCCTCTGTGCGATTGCCGCGCTGTTGTCCCATCAGGTTGACGGGGCCACCGCTCGCCTCAACGCTGCGCTCAACCGTCTCCGGCGGCTCGATCTTCACTGACAAGTCGAAGAGAATCTCCCCCGACTTGGGGGGCAAAGCGGCCCTCTCCAATCTCTCCGCATACCGGCCCTGATAGGGCTGAGGCAACGCGACTGTGGCCGCCCGATCGGTCGCGTTCACCAGGACGAAGCCCTTCTCGAACCGCCGTGTGGCGACGCCGTCGCGGAGTTCGTAGTCGCCTGCCGGCTTGCCGAGGTCAGTGTCAAAGACTGGATACCAGCGGATGCGCTTGTAGTTGGGCACGTAGGAGAAGTAGGCGCGGGTCCCATCCAGGGAGAGAAGGTAGAGGCAGAAACGCACGTTGGCCTCCCGCTGCGACTCGCCGGTCGCCAGGGCAATGGTCACCTTGTCGCGGTTGTTGTAGGCGGCGATGGTGTCAACCGTATTGCGCAACGTCGTCTCGGTGAGTCCCCCCCAGCCGAAGTAGCCCTCCCACATCCCGCCGTCGCAGGCCTCCGCCGCTTGCATTGCGGCCTCAAAGGGCGAGAGGCCCTCAGTCTGGAAGGAGCTCCGCTGCCGCGAGGCGCCGCCGTGCAGGCCGTTGTAGACGACCAGCTTGTCCTTCCCTACTGCCTCCTTGATGGCTGCCAAGAGGGCTCGTCCGCCTTCCTGCCATCGCGCGTTGGTCATCCCTGCCGGGAAGCCAGAGTACTTGTCCTTGCGGCGGAAGCCCAGCTCCAGGGCGAAGTTGTCGAGAAACACGCCGTCGTAGCCGGCGGCGACGATCTCTTTCGCCTTCCCCGCCAAGTAGCGCTGGAGTTGCGGATTCGTGCGGTCCACGGCGTAGCGCTCGCGGTAGCCATCATGCAGGTAGCAGAGGATGCGCTGCCCCTTGTCGTCGTGAAGAAACCAATCCTCCTTGCGGTTGACCTCGGGCCACTCCGCTGTCATGCTCGGCCTGTCCAGGTGCTTGCCGCCGTCCTTGCCATCGAAGTCCAGGGTGTTCAGGTAGCCGAGGCAGAGCGCCTTCGGGTTCGCCTCCCGGACCGCCCGGGGCACCGTCAACTGGATGCTGGCCGAGAAGAGCATCATGTCCACCCGCTTCGCGGCTTCCACCATCCACTCGGTCTCCACTCGCCCGTAGTGGAGCGAGAGGAACTTGCCAGTGCGAGGGGGTTCCGGCGGGTGTCCCCTGGCTTCCCTTTCCGCGCCCAGGGCGGAGCCAACGAACGCAATGGCCACCAGGAGTTGAGCCAAGACCGCGCATGTTCTCATTGTCAGCCTCCTTCCACTGTGTCCCGATGCACGGCGACGAGACCCGATCCGAAACGTGCACCCGGCATTTCCGAGTCTCCTCTCCCGGGGATCTACCCCGACTGCCTGATGACCAGCTCTGTCGGGAGCACCACACGGCGTGGTGCAGTTCCCTTCTCGATCTCCTCAAGAAGCAGCTCGGCGGCCTTCACGCCCATCTCGAAGTTCGGATCGCGGATCGTGGTCAGAAAAGGCTCGTCAAAGGGCGGCACGCCCATTCCGTCGACGTCGTCGAAGCCGACGACAGCCACATCTTCGGGCACGCGCCGCCCCGCTTCGCGCAGCGCGTCAATCACCCCCGCAGCCTTGAAGTCGCTGGCCGCCTGGACCGCCGTAAAGGCCACACTCGACGCCAGCAACTCCCTGGCCATCTCGCGGCCATGGGTGCGGGCGGCGGACAGGTAAGGGTCTCGCACGGGCCGCCGGAGGACCAGCCGGCGGTCGATCGCGATCCCGGCTTCCTTCATCGCGCGGCGATAGCCTTCCCAGCGCTCGGGGGTGTCCGGCGTGGCAATGAAGGCGATCCGCGAATGCCCCTGCGCGATCAGCCGCTTCAGCGACGCCGCCACCCCGCCCGCGCGGTCGGACAGGACGCAGCTCACCGAGCCGCCGCAGGCCCGGAAGACATCCGCGTCAATCACCACCGCAGGCACCCGCGCGTGCCGCAGCGCAGCGGCCACCTGAGGCGACGGAGCGTGGTAGTTGAATACGAGGCCGTCCACGCGGCGCTGCCGGCAGGCCTTCTCCTGCGCCGCCTCCGGGGCGCCCGGGTCGAGATGCAGCAGGCTCAGCAAGTAGCCGCGCGCGTCCAGCGTTTGCTCCAGCCCATACAGCCGGAAGCGCGCGAATGGCAACTCGAATGCCGTCCGGGTTCCCGCCGGTTCGGGCAGCACGTAGGCGACGTTGAACCTGCGGCCCGTCCGCAGCGCGCGGGCCGGACGGTTCGGCGTATACCCCAGCTCCTTGGCGCATCTGAGGATCCGCTGGCGTTTCTCCTCACTGACTCCCCGTGAGCGGTCATCATTGAGCACCCGCGCAACCGTAGAGACGTGTGCGCCTGCCTTCCCCGCAATGTCTCTCAAGGTAACCACCATCTGCCACGGCCTCCTTTGTCCAGAGAATGGCAAGCCAAACGTTTGGCGCACTTGATTCTAGCGAACACGTGAAGGGGAGTCAAGCAGAATCGTGACCGGAGCGGCAATGCCTGGGCCGCTCGACCGGGGCACTGCGCGCAAAACGGCCTCACGCGAGCCGTGTCCTTCAACTGCTTCTTGCCTTTACAATGTTTTACACACTTGGACGTTGCGGCCCCTTGACAGGGGCGGGTGGGGATGGTAGCATTAGTTGACGGCGGACATCAACTTTGGCTCTTGGTAGCATCTCCGCCGCTCTGTGGAGCCTTTCGCAACCCCACACTGCGAATGGAGGAAGAAGTGAGACGGAACCGAACAACATGCCTCACGAATTCGGGGGCTGCGCGGACTGGGGCCGGTCTGCCCTGCCGCGGCAACGTGCGGACGATGCGCGAGGTCAATGACCTGCTGGTGCTGAATTGCTTGCGGGAACGCCAGCCCATTGCGAACATTGACATCGCCCGGGAGCTCGGGATGGAGCCAGCAACCGTCTGCAAGGTGGTGCAAAGGCTCTCCGAGGCGGGGTTTGTTCGAGAGGGTGATGCGGGGCAAGCCGGGCCTCGTGGCGGACGCAGGCCCCGCCTGCTCCATCTGGAGGAGCGCGCCAGGCTCATCATTGGGATCGACGTGGGCTGCCCAGGCAGCCGCGGCATCGTCATAGACCTGGGGGGCAATGTGCTCTATCGGGTCTCGGAGGCGGCAGTTGCTGACCCGGCCGAGGGGGTGCTGAGCATCGTCGGGCAGCTACTGGCCCGCCTGTCCAGGAAGGAACGAGAGAAGGTCGCTGGGGTGGGGATCGGGGCGATGGACGCCGTGTATGAGGCAGGGGTGATGCTTGCTCCCGGCGGCCGGGTGCCCATCGCGGAGATGGTGTCGGGGCGCTTCGGCGTGGAGGCATTCGTGGACGAGAACACGAATGCCTTTGCGATGGCGGAAAAGCACTTCGGTTTCGGTCGCGGCGCCTCCTCGTTCCTGTGCCTATGGTATCGTCACGGCGTGGGCCATGCCTTGGTGATTGACGGCAAGCTCTTCCGCGGCGCCCAGGGCGCGTTCGGCGAGACGCGTCACTACCTTGTGCCCGGGCGCGCCGAGAACCGGCCCGACGACCCGCTGAGCGCCGTGGAGGTGCGTCCGCAGGCCATCGTGGATCTCGCGGCCCGCCTGGGGCCGGAGGCGGGCCCGTTTCTCGTAGCTGCGCGCCGACAGGAAGAGCCGGAAGCGATCATCGGCGCTGTTACCGAAGGGATTCGGGCGCAGGACCCCGCGACGATAAGGGCCGTGGAGGCCATCGCGCGGGCCATGAGCGTCAGTGTGTCGCTGCTCGCCGACCTTCTCGACCCGGAGATGCTCATCATCGGAGGCCCCGTGACTCAGTGGGGGACGCCGATGCTGGAGCTCTTGCGGCACAATGTTGGCGAGCTGGCGGACACGACCTGCGCGCGGAAGAGTCCGGCGAGGCTGGAGTTCACCCGTCTGGGCGACGACGTCATCGCCTTCGGCGGCGCGGCACTGGTCATGGACCCCCTCTTCGAGCGCGTGGGCATCACCGTGGCGCGCTGAAGGAGGCTATGGACATGCGCAAGACGGGTCCTGAAAGGCGTAATCTGAGCGCGGCTGCGGCGTCGGTGAACATCACTCCCGCGGTAGGCTGTCTGATGGCCGGCTATGGGGCGCGCGACAAGTGCTCGGGCGCGGTCGAGGACGAGCTGTGGGCCAAGGTGCTGGTGCTCGACGATAGCGAGACGCGGGCGGCAATTGTTGCGGCGGACCTCATCGCGCTCCCGCGAGCGCTGGCCGACAGGCTCCGCGGGGACATCGAACGGCGAGCCGGGGTGCAGGCGTCCAACTGCTTCGTGTGCGCGTCGCACACACACTTCGGGCCGGTGGTGGAGGACGCCTACTACCTCGGCGGCGGGCTCGACGGCCGGCCGGACGCCGAGTGGCTGGAGGTCCTCGTGCGGAAGGTCGGGGGCGCAGCCGAGATGGCCGCGGGGCGACTCGCCCCGGCGCGCGTCGGCGCCGGGTCCGCGACTGCGGGCCACCTGGCCTACAACCGGCGCACGCTCCGCGCCGACGGGAAGGTGGAGATGAGCTGGACCCTCCCGCCCCTCGAGACCGGGCTGGCGTTCGGCCCGAAGGACCCGCAAGTTGGCGTGGTGAAGATCGAATCGAAGAGTGGGGAACCGATCGCTGTCCTGCTCAACTTCGCCTGCCACGCTGTGTGCGGCGGGGTGGACTTCTACGCCATCTCAGCCGACTACCCTGGCCATGCCGTGCGGATAGTTGAGGAGCGCAGGAGCGGCAAGTGCCTCTTCCTGCCTGGGGCGGGGGGCAACATCGTGCCGCTGGAGCGCGGCGGCAGGTCGAGGAGGCGGATCGGAGAAGCGCTCGGGGCCGCCGCGCTCTCGATCCTGGACTTCATCCCTACGCACTCGACTGCCCGGCTTCGCGCGGCGACGGTCCCCTTCGACTTACCCCTCAAGAAGCTGCCGTCGCTAGCAGAAGCGAATGAGCAGGTCGAGTCCTTGCGGCAGAAGGCTCGGGCCGCACCCGACGGGAAGGCGGTGTTCGACCCATCGGAGCTTCTGCGGGCAAGGCACCTCAGGCACCTTGCCGAGCGCTTCGGTGGACGCGAGAGTTACCGAGCCGAGACGACGGCGCTCGCCATCGGCGACGCCGTGCTCGTGGGGCTTCCAGGCGAGGTCCTCTGCGAGATGGGCATGGCGATCAAGAGCGCCTTCTCCGCCGACAGTTGCTTCGTTGCGAGCCTCGTCAACGACTGCCCCGGCTACATCCCGAACGACCTTGCCTACGAGCAGGGTGGCTACGAGCCGGAGTGGACGCCGTTCGCCCGCGGCTCTGAGGGAGCCATTGTGGCCGCCGGCGTCGAGGCCGCGCGAGCAGCGCTTGGCCGATGGTGAGCAGGAGCCTGTCATGAAGAAGACTGCTTTCCTGGTGCTTCTCCTTCCGTGCGCGCTGGGCGCCACGGCCCCTGCTCCTGGGCCGCGCGGACCAGTCGGGCCTGATGTGCCGCTCAGCGATCCGGAGAAGGAGCGGTTTGCCCGGCGCCTCGGGGCCGAGGGGCGGACGGCTGCCAAGGTCCAGGCGGCGTGTGAGCGCGCCGCCAAGGGGGGCGTCGGCGTGGTGCTCCTGCCCGCGGGGGAGTATCTCTTCGAGGCGACGGTGCGCGTGCCGGGCGGGCTGACCCTCCTGGGCGAAGGCTCCAAGTCGCTAATCAAGACGAAGGGCAAGGAGACGCACCTCTTCAGCGTGGAGGGCGACCGGGTGCGCTTCACGCGTCTGAGCCTGCACGGGGCCGACGCCACTCCCAGCGCGGCCAACGACTCGTATGGCATCGAGGCATTCGGGAAACGCGACGTGCGGGTTGACCACTGCGAGCTGCTGGGCTTCTCCTACGCCACCAGCTTCGGCAGCGAGGCCACGGCACAGGTTGACCACTGCGCCATCCACCACAACCTGCGCGACGGCCTCGGCTACGGGGTCGCCATCTACTCGGGCGCCTGCGTGCTGGTGAGCGACAACGACTTCAGCCAGAACCGCCATTCGCTGGCGTCGAATGGGGCGCTCGACTGGAGCAGCCCGAAGCGCCTGGGGCGATACGTCCACAAGCCGGGCGTCCGCAAGACCCATTGGGAGTTCGTCCACAACCGCGTCGGCAGCAATGACCTCTCTGTCTACGAGCTGTGCGCGGTGGACACCCATCCGGGCATGGACGGCACGTTCGTGGTTGAGAACAACGTCTTCAACAGCCTCCGCCACGCGATCGGCATTCGGGACGGCGCAGGGCTCATCAGAGGCAACGTGTTCCGCAACTTGCGCGGGAAGCCCTTCCGGCCGTTCATCGCCATCTCGATCGGTTCTGGGACCCACAACAGGATACCCGTGGAGGGGTGCATGCCGCGCGACATCGAGGTGGCCGAGAACAGCTTCCTGAGCACGGCCGGCGAGGGCTTCCTGGATGGCCTCATCCCTGGCTCCGCGCCGGCCGGCAGGGCTGCGAAGTACGTGGTGGGGGAAGCGGAGAACATCACGGTCGAGGGCAAGCTGGTCCCGCAGACGCGCAAGGAGCGAGGCGGGCGCACGCCCATACCGCGGCTTCAGGAGATGGGCGATGACGGCATCCTCAAGCTTCGTGAGTCGCGCCCCGAGGCGCCCGCGAAAGGGGGCGGACAGTGAGAGCAAGACGGTTTGGAGCAGCGCTGCTCCTGACGCTGGGGATGACCCAAGCGGCCATCGCTGGAGAGCAGGAGACATTGACGTTCCGGGCGGGCGAAGGCGTGCCGCCGGGCGCGTTCGAGGACGTGAACGTCTGCCAGAGCAAGAAGGCCGATGCCATCGAGCGCTTCTGGACCCGCCGCCAGCCCAACGCCGCCGTTGACCGCCGCTGGGACGGCACGAGCGATTCGTTCTATCTCATTCGCCTGCCCGCGCTCATCGGGACCCGGCGCGGCCAGGTGCCGCCCGACCCCAACGTGGTGGTGAAGGGGGTGCTGCGCCTGGTGCGCATCCCAACGCCTGGCTACTTCCCCGAGGGCTGGCAGCCCTCCGAGAAGCAAAAGGTCGCCTTCACGGTCTATCGCTTGACCGATCCCGATGGCTTCGGCCCTTGGCGCATGCCGACCGAGGCGGAGTGCCCGCCGAAGTCGCGGACGCCCTTCGTCGGCGTCTGTGGCGCCTTCCGCGACTGCCGGTCGAGCTTCTATGACCCGCGCAAGTCGCTCCTCGTCCCCGCGGGGAGGCCGTGGCGAAGAGAGGTCGCCGCCGGCCTCGACGCCGGCGTGCTCGCTGAGGACTCCACCCTGCCCTACAGCGCGACGAGCCTCGTCTACGAGTTCGACGTCACCAAGAGCCTGAAGGCCTGGGCCGCGGGGGAGCCGAACGACGGCTGGGCCGTGCAGGTCAGCCGCGACACCAACGTGAGCGGGCGAAACGACTTCCTGTTCCACACCTCCGTCGCCGAACAGAAGGAGAACCGGCTTTTGCTCACCGTGATCGTGACGCAGCGTGCCGTGGATGCCCGCTGGAAGGCCCAGAGCCACGTCAAGCACCCCTTCTACCGCACCCGCGAGGAGATCGCTGCGGCGATGGAGAGAATCGCAAAGTACGAGTGGGCGAAGAAGGCGGCGGAGCCCATCCTCAGCGCCGCCGACAAGTGGGCGAAGATGAAGCCCAACGAGTTGGAGGCCATGATCCCGTCGCCGGACGACGCCCGGCACGACATCAGCGCGGAAGTCTGGAACTACGGCGGCCTCTTCCACACCGCGCCTATTGCCTATGTGCTCAGCGGCGACAAGCGGTACGCGCGGCCGGTCGCCCTGGCTCTCGTGCGCGTCGCGCAGGCCTGGCGCCACTGGCCCATCGTGGGCGAGGACGGCACCGCGGGGACCGCCGGCCCCGGCCCGAACCTCAAAGGCCCGCCCCATGCGCCCGCAGCCTACCGCATGGGCGGCAAGTGGAACGACCAGAAGCTCCTCCTCTTCGGCGGGATCGCCTACGACCTCATCTACGACAGCGGCGCCTTCGAAGAGATCGGCCAGGAGGAGCGCTTCGATGCCAAGGGCCTCGTCGAGCAGGAGCTCTTCCGTGAGGGCGCGCGCTTCATGCTCGACCATCAGATCGGCTACGGGAACTTCGACGGCTACTTCGTCGGGGCAATCGTCCTCGCCTCGCTCAACGCGGGCGACCCCGACCTCGTCCACCGGTCGGTCGAGGTCTTCGAGCGGCTGCTCACCAACTCGTTCTTCCGCGACGGGATGTGGTTCGAGCGCTGCGGCTATCACGGGCAGACGTGCAACTTCTGGCGGGCGCCCGAGGCGCTGCGCGGCTACAGCGACCCGCCAGCCTACGCCCCGCCGAAGGGCTCCGCGCGCTTCAAGAACCTCGACCCCTACGCGCGGTGGCCCGAGCTGCGGGCCATCTACCGCGCGCCCCTCGCCCTCGTGTATCCCGACAAGGATTGCCTCTACGTCAACGACACCTCGACGGGGGAGTTCTGGGACGACTCGCTCCATCGCCTCCTCGCAGCGCGCTATGGCGACAAGGATTTCAGCCAGGTGGCCGAGAACGACCTCTTCCTCGGCGAAGGCGGCAAGAAGGCGCCCGCGGGCATCATCTCAGAGGTCACTCGAAGCGTCCTCCTGCCGGAAGCCGGCCTTGCCACGCTGCGGGCCGAGAACGGCCAAACCGCCACGATGCTCACGTATGGCGACGCGGCGACCTCGCACGACCACACGGATGGCCTGAGCCTGGGCATCTTCGGCGAGGGCCGCGAGCTGGCCGCCGACCTCGGCTACACACACACCTATCTCCGCTTCTCCTGGCCGGCCACCACCGCCGCGCACAACACCGTGCTGATTGACGGGAAGCTCCAGGAGGCGGGCCGCGGCGACCTGGTCTTCTACTGCCCTGACGCGCCCGCCGGCCCCTCCATACAAGCTGTCGAGGCCACCATGCCTCGCGCCTATCCCGCTGCGAAGCTCTACAGCCGCTGCGTTGCATTGATCGCTCCGGCGGCCGGCAGTGCCTATCTCGTGGACTTCTTCAGGGTGGAGGGCGGGCGCAGACACGACTTCATGTTCCACGGCCCGCCCACACATGAGCAGAAACTCCTGGCCGAGGGGGTGGAGGTGAGGCCCCAGGCGGGGACGCTTGCCGGCGAGACCGTCCCGTACGCAGGCGGCCGCAAGAGCACCGGCTCCGAGTACGAGCGCAAGGACTGGTACAGCTACGTCACGGACATTCGTCGCGGCCCGATCACAGGCCACGCGCTCTGCCGCTGGGAGCATGACGACGGCAGTGGAATTGGGTTGGCTGGCAGGTTCTTCCCCGATCCCGGCGCCGAGCTTTTCGTCGGCACCGCGCCAAACCTCCGCCTCGACGACGGGCAGAAAAGCAACTACCGCGACCGGGCAGCCATTGACCGGAACCGCATGCCCCTCGTCTGCATCCGGCGGAATTCTCAGGGCGACCAGCCTCTCTCCTCGACGTTCGTCTCCGTGCTTGAGCCTTACCGAGGCAAGCCGCATATCCAGGAGGCCAAGCGGCTCGACCTCGGCCAAGGGATCGCCGGCGTCAAGGTGCTGGCCGACGGCTCGACACAATACGTCTTCAACGGTTCCGACGGGCGCGGGGGCCAACTGGGCGCGGGCGAGGCCGAAGGAATCAGGTTCAGCGGCCAGTTCGGCGTCGCCTCGCTCAAAGGGAACGATGTCGAGATGCTCTGCCTCGTGGGCGGCGGCGAACTGAGCGGCCCGGGATGGGGCGTCACGCACCCTGGGAACATCGCCGCCAAGGTGGCTGCCCTCCATGGCGACCTCACCGGCGAGAAAGACAACGTCCTCGTTCTTGCGCCGGGGGCGCCCATCATCGCCGATGCGTTCCAGGGGCAAGTGGCCCTCCTGCGACACCGCGATGGCACAGCCAGCGCCTACGAAATCACCGGTGTCGAGTCTAAGGGTGGCACCACTTCGCTCAAGCTCGCCGGCACCAGGGCGTTCCTCCTCAGCCGCTTCCTCGTGGACAGGGTGGCCGGCAACATGCTCCACACCCCGCACCCGCTGCGGCAGTCAGGCGACGGCTGGTTCGCCGGCAAGTGGCTGACCTCGGGCGGGAAAACCTCCCGGATCAAGAGCGTCAAGTCCGATGGGCCGGAGAACATCTACTGCCGCGGCTTCCTGGTGGAGGTCGAGCCCGAGGACGGCCAGATGCAGATCAAGCCCGGCGATGAATGCCTCGTTCACGCGGCCCGGCCCGGCGACGAACTCGTGTTGACCCATCGAACATTCGTCAAGAAGCAAGCTCCGGGGCGTTACGCCATCACCACGACCGCCAAGGCAAGGCTGACCCTCCACGCTCTGGCCTTCGAGCTCGACGCCGCGCAACTCAAGGCCGGGCAGACCACTATCGAGCTGAAGGAGAACTGACGTGCGGGCACGACCGACTACCGGGGCAGCATGGATCGTGCGTCTGACAGGGGCGCTGGGTTGCCTGGTGAGTGGCTCGGTTGCCCAGGCGCTCAGCCTGGCCGCCGACGGCAGGAGCGACTACCGCATCGTCACACCCGACGGCCCGACGGCACAGGAGCAGTTTGCCGCCGCAGAGCTGCGGAAGTACCTCGCGCTCATCTCCGGCACGGAGCTGATGGTGGAAACCGAGGGGAAGGCGACAGGGCGCAAGATCGGCGTCGCCGTGGCTGGACGCCTCAAGGCGGCCGCAAAGGTCGAGTTCGCAAAAGGCGAAGCGGACCTCGACGCCTTCGCCATCGAGACGAGCGGCGATGACCTGCTCCTCATCGGCAGCAACAAGCGGGCAGTCATCTACGCGGTCTACACGCTCCTGGAGAAGCACCTGGGCTGCCGCTGGCTGACCTTCGGCGAGCATGTGCGGCCCGGCAGCGGCTTCATCGAGGAGTTCGTTCCAAAGAGGCCGACCATCGAGCTTCCCGAGCTGCACGAGCGCCACAAGGCCAGCCTGAAGCTCCGCGGCTTCATCGCCGCCGCCTGGTTCGGCAACACTCCCGTCCAGATGGTGGATTGGGCGGCGAAGCAGAAGCTCAACTACTTCCTCTTCCAGGCCGCCGGCTACGAAGAGGCGACGGAGTGGAATGACCTGATTGTGAAAAAAGAGCTCCTCCCGCGCGGTTTCATCCTCTCGGTTGGCCACCACTCCTTCTACACATTCCTGTCGCCCGACAAGTATTTCAAGGACCACCCCGAGTGGTTCGCGCTCGTCGGCGGCAAGCGGACGCCGGGCGGAAGGCTCCACGGCCAGTTCTGCCTCAGCAACCCCGAGGCGGCGAAGACCTACTGCGAGAACGTCCTGGCCTTCATTACCAAACACCCCGAGGTGGACATCTTCGCTCTCTATCCCAACGACGGCTACGGCTGGTGCGAGTGCGAGAATTGCCGCACCGGGGTGAAGTGGGAGGAGCGTCCGCAATACGAGGCGACCCAGGACCTGTACCTGAAACTCATCAACCCCCTCGTCCCAGAGGTCAAGGGGCGTTTCCCGGGCAAGCGGCTAAGCATCGCCGCCTACGTCAACTACACCCAGCCGCCACAGAAGGAGCGGCCCGCTCCGGGGCTCGACGTCACCTACGCCTTCTTCACCCGCAACTGGTTCACCGACCCGATCGGCAACGCGGATGGCCCGGTGGCGAAGGGGCCGTATGCCTTCGACATCGCCCGCAAGCACCTCGCGCGGTGGGTCGAATTGACCAAGGACGGCGGCGGGAACGTCATGATGTACGAGTACTACACTGGCCGCAGCGCCTGGCACGGGAGGCCCTACCCGCTCATGCACCTCATCCCGCAGGAGCTTGCCTACCACGAGAAGACCGGCCTGGCCGGCTGCGCGGTCCAGGCCCACTGGAACAGCCGCAAGACCGACCACGCGAACCTCTACGTCTTCGCCAAGGCCGCCTGGGACACCAAGCTCGACGTGGACGCGACGATGGCCGACTACTATAATCAGCGATATGGCAAGGCGGCGCCCGCCATGACGAAGTACTTCGCCCAAATGGAAGAGAATGCCCGCCATCTCCAGAAATACTTCGTCCGCGGCGCCGAGGCCATCGCCCGACGGGACAAGGGCCTTACCGATTGCGCACAGTTTCTCGAAGAAGCCAAGGGGCTGGCAGACACCGACGCCGCGAAGAAGCTCATCACAGAGGAGCACGGCCTGTTCGAGGCGTACCGGAAGTTCCAGTTCGCGAAATGAGGGAGCGCGAGCATGAGCCAACTGGTCTCCACCATCCTCGGCGTTTCGGGCAGTCCGCGGCGGGGCGGGAACACGGACTTGCTGGTGCGCGAGGCGCTGCGGTTGCTAGCGGAGCGCACGGACGCGGCAACCGGGTTCTTGCGCGTGGCCGACCTGCGCATCGAGGCGTGCCGCGGGTGCCGGGCCTGCATGAAGCTCGGACACTGCGCCATACAGGATGACGACTTCGAGGCGCTCATGGCCCGCTTGCGGGCGGCCGACCTGCTTGTGCTCGGCGCCCCGGTTTACTGGCTCGGGCCGCCCGGCGTGATGAAGAACTTCATTGACCGCACGCACGGCTACTACCGGGACCACACGCTCCTGCGCGGCAAGCGGGCGGTGCTCATCAGCGTGGCGACCGAAAGCGGCTTCGAGCCCCACGAGGCCGTCATGGCCTCCTGGCTGCGCGTCTACGGTGCCCGCATCCTCGGCAGCATCCGCGTCCTCTCCTGTGAGAAAGGCGAGGTCCTCCAGCGGCCCGAAGAGTTCAGCAAGGTGCGGCAGCTGGTGGACAGCCTTGTCCTGTAGGCAGCAGGCCCCAGGGGGTGTTTCGAAGATGGCAACGAGGACCCTAGGCGTGATCCTGCTGGGAGGGATCGGCTTGGCGCTCGCGGCTCGGGCAACCCGCCATGTCCATGCTGGCGAGCCGGCGAAAGCGGTGCCCCATCCGCGCCTCTTGTTCGCTGCTGAAGACCTCGCGGGGCTTCGGATGCGGGCAGAGGATACCAGCGCGGACGACCTGGGCCTGTCTGGCGCTCTGCTGTGGAAGAACGTGCTGAAGGCGGCTGAGGCGGCCCTCGGCAAGCCCGTCGCGCCGAAGTTCGAGGAATACGCCGCGCGGGCCACGGCCCGGCGCTGGGCGCCTCTCGCGCTCGCCTATGCCGTGACCGGCGAGGGGAAGTACCTGGAGCAGCTTCGCGCGGACCTCCGCACCGTCCTGGCGTGGGACACCTGGGGTCCCGTGGGCCAGTTCTCCCCCTACACGCTCACGATCGGTGTCACACTGACCCTGGACGCGGCCTGGGACAAGCTGCCGGAGGAAGAGAGAAAGGCCGCCTGTGGTACGCTGGTCAAGAAGGGCTTGCTCCCGCTCTACGAGGCGGGCAAGGGGAGGAAGTTCGCCGAACCGAACAGCAATGGCCGCATCTTCTACTACGCCGCGCTGGGACTCGGCGCGATGCTCCTGCTCGGGGAGAAGGAATACCCGGACGCCGAGCGCTGGGCCGACGAAGCATGTGAGTCGCTCAAGACCATTCTCGACAAGAGCGACCCCGACGGGAGCTGGGCGGAAGGCATCGGCTACGGGTCCGAGGCATTCGATGGGATGTGGGGGTTGGCCCTGCTCGACGCACTCAAGCGGCTGCGCGGCGTTGACCTCTTCGCCCACCCGTTTATGAAGAACCTACCGCACTTCGCCCTGCACACGATGCGGCCCGGGGGAAGAGGCGGCGTGGGCTTCAACGACACCTGGCAGCAGAATGGCTTCCACCTGGTGGCCCTGCGCGCGGCAGCAGAATACGCCATGCCTCAATGCGCGTGGTACCTCAAGGAAATTGCGTACAAGGGCGGTTCGGCGGAGGAAGGCGTTCCCGCCGTCAATGCCTTCCTTCAATATCGTCCGGGCCTCAAGCCCCGGTCGCCCGAGGGCACCCTCCCGCTGTCTCGCCATTTCCGTGGACTCGGCTGGGTGACCTGTCGGACGAGTTGGGATGACCCCGACGGCATCCTGTTCGCCATGCAGACTGAGCCGCTCGGCCACTACCACGAGCACAACGCCATGAACCACTTCGAGATTCACGGCTACGGCTCGCGCCTGGCGACCTCTCCCGGCTACCACCACCGCCGCGCCTGGCGGGCCACCTATGGCCACAACCTCCTCTGGGTGGACGGCAAGGGACAGAACAACTCCATGATTGGCAAGAGCGGCGGGAACATCGTGGAGTTCACAGAGTCGCCCTTCTTCGACTACGTGGTCGGCGAAGCACACCCCTACGGCACCCCGAAAGACCCCCTGATTGAGACCTGGCGGCGGCACGTCGTCTTCGCCAAGCCCGACTATCTCGTGATCTTCGACGACGTGAAAGCCACGGGGGAGACGCCGCGCGAGTATAGGTGGATCCTCAACGTCACCTGCGCCCACGCAATTGGCCAAAAGGGCGAGTTCAGGGTCAGCGGCGACACCGTCCTGGCGCTCCCTCATCTGGACCCCGCGGGGCAGCTCTTCGGAAAGGTCATGCTACCGACCGACTTTGCTGCCGAGACCGCCATGTGGGACGAGAAGGAGTTCAAGGAGACCTACGGCCCATACTACGCGCTAACGCCGAAGCAGAAGTGCGCCTGGGAACGCTTCCTGGTCGTGCTCTACCCGCAGCCGCGCGGCGCGCCCGAGCCGCGCATCGAGCGGTTCGACGCCCAGGGCGGCCAGGGCTTTGAGGTTGCCGTGCCCGACGGGAGGAACCTCCACCTCTACCGGCTGGAGGGCGACCGTGTGAAGGGCCGGGGCCTGGAAACCGACGGCCTCTCCTGCCTGCTGGGCCTCGCCGCGGATAGGAACTGGGGCTCTTATGCTCTTTGCGATGGGAGAGAGTTGCGGCGCGAGGGCAAGCTCCTGATCTCCTGCGACCAAACTGCCACCGCAGCCTTTGCCAAGTGGACGAAGTACAAGCGAGGTGCCGACCGTCTCCCGCTCAAGGCCACCGAGCACGACGCGCTCCACGGAGTGGCCAACATGGGAAGCGACACGAAACTCGGGTTTCTTACCTCGCGTCCTCCCGAATCCGTTCTCGTTGACGGGGTAGAAGTCAAGGACGCGGCTTTTGACCAGGCCACGGGGCTGCTGTCGCTCTACCTCCGTGCTGGGACGCACCAAATCGCCGTTCACCTTAGGCCGTGACGCCCGAGAACTAGGCCAGGAGGAAGTGCAATGGTCATAGACTGCCACGCGCACCTGGAGCACCACAGCAAGCCTACCTGGGCGGAGGACGACCGCAAGCTCATCGAGGCGGCAGACAAGCTGGGCATTGACCAGCTCTGCTGCTCGATCCTCACGCCGCAGCGCCCGTCGAACCCCGAGAGCTTCCGCGAGTGCAACCAGTGGGTCGCCGAGGCAAGGGAGCGCTTCCCCGGCCGGGTGCCGGCCTACTGCTACGTGAACCCGGGCTATCCGCGGGAGGCGCTCGACGAGATTCGCCGCTGCGTCGAGGAGCGCGGGTTCGTCGGCGTCAAGCTCTACAATGAGTACCGCTGCAACGAGCCGGTCGTTTTCCCCGTGGTCGAGCTGGCGATCGAGCTTCGCGTGCCGATTCTCCAACACGCGGGGCACGCCCACTACTTCGTGAAGGAGCAGCCGCGCCTCTCCGACGCGGGCATGGTGGCGGAGCTCGCGCGCCGCTACCCCGAGGCCGCGCTCATCTGCGCCCACGTGTGCGGCGGGGGCGATTGGGAGTGGACGATCAAGGCGCTGCGAGGCGCGCCCAACGTATACCTCGACACCAGCGGCAGCGTTACCGACGAAGGGGTGATCGAGGCCGCGGTGCGCACCCTCGGCGCGGAGCGGCTCGTCTTCGGCTGCGACATGTCCATGACCGCCAGCATGGGCCGCATCCGAAGCGCCGACATCCCCACGCAGATGAAGGACTTGATCCTGGGCGAGAACCTCCGGCGGCTCCTCCATCGAGGAGAGAAGCATGGTGATTGACGTCAACGCCTACCTCGGCGAATTCGCCTTCCGGCGCCTACATCACAACACGGCGGACGGCTTGCTCAGGCTCATGGACCGGCACGGGATTGACAAGGCGTGCGTGTCGAGCGCCAACGCGATCACCTACCGCAATTGCCAGCCTGCGAACAAGGACCTCGCGGAGGCGACCAGGGGCCACCGCGGCCGCTTGATCCCCTTCGCCGTCGTCAACCCGACGTATGCCGACTGGCAGCACGACCTGCGCATGTGCCACGACGACTTCGGGATGGTGGGCATCCGCATGTACCCCGGGTGGCACGGCTATGCCCCGCGCGACGGGTGCGCGCGAGAACTGGCCCAGGCCGCGACGGAGCTTGGCATGATTGTCTCGATCCCCATCCGAGTCGAGGACCCGCGCGAGCGGCACTGGCTGGTGGACGTGCCCGACGTGTCGCTGGATGCCGTGGCCGACCTGATGCGCGCCTGCCCCAATGCGCGGTTCATGATCCTCGAGGGCATCGGGTTCCCCAACAGCCCGCTCGGGCAGGCCGGGGGCGAGTGGCCCTGCGAGTATCTCATCGAAATCTCGCGCCTTAGCGCGCTCCTAAAGGCCGAGATGCGGCAGCTCATCGAGGCCGTTGGTGCGCAACGACTGGCCTTCGGCTCGGGGATGCCATTCAAGTATCCCGCTCCTGCCCTCCTGAAGCTCGAAGTGCTCGATGCCAGCGATGAGCAGAAGGACGCCATCCGCTGGAGAAATGCCGAGCAGATGCTGGAGTCCAGGGGTGCGCGATGATGAATCACCCGCTCCTCTTTTTCTTGGTTCTCACGATGTCCTCCTCCTTCGCAGAGAGCGTTGCAGCGGATACCTGGGTCTCTGCCCACTGGCCACTGAACGGGGGAAAGGGAGATGTGGCCTCCGACCAGAGCGGCCACGGGAACCACGGGAAGGTCCGCGGGGCGGCTTGGGTGCAGACCGACCGCGGCGCGGCGCTGCGTTTCAACGCGAGCGAGAAGAGCCACGTCGAAGTCCCCAACTCGCCCAGCCTGAACCTCACCGAGTTGATCACGATTGACA
>VGYV01000011.1 GCA_016872855.1 Planctomycetota bacterium | reverse complement strand
GACCTTCTTGGGGGCCTCCCAGTTGGCCATGCTCTTCACGGGCACCGAGGGGGCGGGGTCGGTGAGGACGTACTGGACGGCCCGCTGGAGCATGTCGGTGCCGCCGGCCCAGGTCTGTTCCAGGTGCCCGTCGAGGATGTCGAGGAGCCAGGCGCCGCCGGCCGCGGCGACGAAGCGGAACCATTTGCCCTGGACGTGGAGGAGCCCCACGCCGCCCTCGGCCGGCTCAGCGCCCGCGCCGTCGGGCGTCTCCTCGCGGAACTTGCCGACGAAGAAGACGCCAAGGCGTTCGGACTTCCCGACCATTCCCTGGAGCGCCTCGACCTGGGGCTTGGGCGACTTGCTGAAGTCGAGCGTCGGGGCCTTCGCTGGCGCCTTGCCCTTCATCGCCTCGACGACCTGGAGCGCCACCTCGCCCCCCGCCCCAACCGGTCCCACCTTGACCACCAGCACAAGCTCCGCCTGGTTCACCAGGTGAATCGGCGTGAAGTTCGGGTTGATCAGCGCCAGGCCCACGCCGGCGGCGAACAGCAGGGCCCCCGCCGCGATAGCGGCACGCAGGACCATCCTTCGCATCCAACGGACTCCTGAGGGATTCAGGGAATGGGCAGCCACGTTCCCGCGTCTATTGTATCTGTTGCGCCCTGGTACTCAAGTTCATAGAATGCAGGCGGCTTTGTGCCGGGGGAGGCCCGTTGGCAAAGGACGCGCCATGGCCGACTTGCGGATTACGGCCGTTCAGTCGTTCCTCACCCAGCCGCAAAGCGCGCGGCTCGTCGTGGTGAAGGTGCTCACGGGCGAGCCGGGGCTGTTCGGCCTCGGCTGCGCCACGTTCACGCAGCGCCACCGGGCCGTCGAGGCCGCCATCAAGCACCACATCGGGCCGTTCGCCGTCGGCAAGGATCCCCGCAACATCGAGGACTTCTGGCAGGCCGCGATGGTCAACGGCTACTGGCGGAACGGCCCCGTGCTCAACAACGCCATCAGCGGCGTGGACATGGCACTCTGGGACATCAAGGGGAAGCTGGCGGGGATGCCGTGCTACGACCTCTGGGGCGGCAAGTGCCGTCCCGCTGCAGCGGTCTATGTCCACTGCAATGCCACGACACCCGAGGCGCTCGCCGATGCCGCCCGCAAGCGGATGGCCGAGGGCTACCAGCACATCCGCTGCCAACTGGGCGGCTATCCCGGCCTGGAGGCTGAACGCCTCGTGCCGCTGGCGGGCGCGCCGCCGGGCGCATACTTCGACCCCAGGGAGCGCCTCCGCACGCTCCCCGCGCTCTTCGAGTTCCTCCGGCGCGAGCTGGGCGACCGCGTCGAGCTGCTCCACGACGTCCACGAGCGGCTCGCCCCCATTGACGCCGTGTGGCTCGCCAAGGCCCTCGAGCCGTACCGCCTGTTCTTCCTGGAGGACGTGCTGGCGCCCGAGGACATCGAGTGGTTCGAGAACATCCGCTCCGTGTGCGCCACGCCGCTGGCGATGGGCGAGCTGTTCTGCCACCCGCGCGAGATCACGCCCCTCGTCGCCCGCCGGCTGATTGATTTCATCCGCGCCCACCCGTCCGACCTTGGCGGCAGCACGCCCTGCCTGAAGCTCGCCCACCTCTGCGACGCGTTCGGCGTCCGCACAGCCTGGCACGGGCCGGGCGACCTCTCGCCCGTGGGGGTCGCGGCGAACGTTCACATGGACCTCGCCCTCCACAACTTCGGCATTCAGGAGTGGAGCTTCCCGAACCAGGCCGTTCAGGACATGTTCCCCGGCTTGCCCGAGGCCAGGGCGGGCTACGCCTGGGCCAACGACAGGCCCGGCCTGGGCGTGGACTTCGATGAGGCGCTCGCCGCCAAGTTCCCCTGCGACGACGGCAACCCGACCTGGACCGTCGCCCGCCTGCCCGACGGCACGCTCTGGCGTCCGTGAGGAAGAAGACATGCCCGCGGAACACGCGGAAGGACACAGAATGGAACACCGTGGGGCCATATTTGCACGCGGAATCTTCTTCCTCGCTGCGGCGGCCGCGGCCGCGGAGCATCCCTTCATCCTCTGGACCAAAGAGGACCTGGCGGCGATTCGCGCGAAGATCGAGCGAGAACCGTGGGCGAAGGTTGCGTTGGCGAGGATGGAGGAGGAAAAGGACCCCACGGCCGGCCTCCTGCGGGGCGCAGCGCTCGGCGACGCGAAGGCCGCCGAGGCCGAGACGAAAGAGCTGCTCCGCATGGTTCGCTCGCCCCGACCCCAGGGAGCGGCACAGGAGATAAACGTCCTTCGCTACGACCTGCTCTACGACCAACTGACCAGCGACGAGCGGCGCGAGGTCGAGAGCTGCTTCCGAGCCTATATCGAGGACCACGTGGCCAAGCGGGTGATCTTCGACCCCGCGGTCTTCAACAACTCGCGCAACTACGCCCGCTACGACGCGAAGACCTACAGCCGCACCAACTGGCTGCCCAACATCATCTGGCCCTGGAAGGTGAGCGCGAACCTGATGGCCGCCGCCCTCCGCGACGAGAAGCTCATCCGCGACACCTGGGCCGCCTATGGCTCCTGGAAGTGGTACTTCGACGAATACCTCTGCGACACGGGCTTCTACAGCGAGGAGTTCAGCAAGATGGGCTCCACGCCCGGGGCGATGCTTCTCTACTGCCTGGCCCTCGAGCGTCTCGGCCTCGACGAGCTGGGCTTCGGCTGCAAGGGCAAGGGCGGCGCCACGATGCGCGGCCACATCGAGAGTCTCATCCATCTCGGCTATCCGCGCGTGGACATCGCCAGCTCGCGGCCGCATTACCCGATGGTCACCACCGGCGACCTGCGGCAGGGCGGCTCGAGCCAGGCGTTCAACTTCCCCTCCCCCGCCTTCCAGCACAGTCTCGTGATGGGCTACCTGCCGCCCTCGACAAGCTCGGGCCAGGCGACGGCAATGGGCGGCAACCTGCGCTGGAAGGCCCACGGCGCCTGGGGCGGCACGATGCGCGGCAGGAACCCGCAGTGGGACGGCTACAGCGGCTTCACGCCGAAGATGCAGGTGCCGCTGTGGTTCGAGCTGGGCCACAAGCGGTGGCCCGAGAGCGGCTTCGGCTACTTCCTCGCCGCGATGCGCCGGCCCGACGACGACCGCTACATCCCTTCGCTCCTCTTCGGCATCGAGCCGATTGACCCTGCGGCGGTGAAGCCGCCGCCCGCGCCCTCCGCCATCTGGCCCGAGCGCGGCCTCGTGACGCTCCGTGCCGAGGAATCGCCTGCCTACTGGGAGTCCCCCGCCCCAGCCGTCTGCATGCGGCTGGCGAGCGACTACGCGCACAACGTCCACGACGCCTTCGCCCTCGCCGGCTTCTACGCCTTCAACCGCCCGCTCTACCTCAACCGCCAGTCGGTCGCCAGCTACGCCCAGGGCTGGTCCCGCAGCATCCAGAGCCATTGCGGGGTGAGCGTGGATGGCGCCGAGCCCAAGTTCACCAGCGCGACCAGCATCCGCAAGGGATTCGGCCCGATGGCCAAGTTCGTGGCGGCGAGCAGCAACGATGTCTATCCCGGCACCGGGCTTAGCCGTTGCCTGTTCCTCACGCGGGAGTACCTCCTTGACATCACGCATCTTGTCGCCCCGGCGCCGCGCCGCTATGCGTGGTTCGTGCACGCGCTCGGCCACCAGCAGGGCGACCACGGCCATCTATGGCAGGCGGCGAAGCTCCCCGAAGGCGTCAAGGACCTCTCGGGGGTTCGCGCGTTCGACGCGGGCGATCGGGCATGGTCGGTCACCACGCTCCACGGCTGCGAGTTCGCTGACCCGTTGGTCGCTCGGCTCCCGCGCTCCTGGTACGAGCGCCAGATCGGCGTCCGCCTGACCATGCTCGGCGGGGCGGGCACCGTGGTCTACGCCGCCCCGACGCCCCGCCTCTTGAGGGAGGTCCGGGACGGGAAGGACAAGCGAACCGAGGAGGAGCCCAGCGAGGTGGGCGGCGTGACCATCATCGTCGCGCGGACTGCCCCGACCACCACGTTCGCCGCGCTCCACGAGCCGTTCGAGGGCGGCAAGCCCCGCATCACGGAGTTCCGCCCGCTCGCCGCGACGCCCGAGGCCCTCGCCGTGGCCATCCTGGGCGGGGGCATCAACGACCGCGCCATGCTCCGCCTGCGGCCGGGCCGAAGGGGCCAGACCACCAGCCTCGACGGGGGCGGCGAGGCCCTCACGTTCGGCGCCTACGCCTTCGCCCGCATCGGCGGCGATAAGGTGGAGGCCTGCGGCGACCTGGAGGCAATGAAGCTCCGTGTCGAGGGCCGCCCGAAGTTCCTCCTGAACGGCAGAGAGGAAACGGCCGTTACCGAGGGCGGCCTGCTCATCTTCCGACGGTAGGATCACACTGGTATCGCATGTGCTACATGGGTATAATCAGAAGGGCATGTGTTCCGGCGAGGTGACTATGGCTGCGCCTGACCCGGTTCGGCATTGGCTCTCCACTGCGCGCGAGGAACTGAGAGCTGCCAGGACCCTTTTCAAGGGCAGCCATTGGCGGCACGTCGTCTTCCTCTGCCACTTGGCCGTCGAGAAGGCCATCAAGGCTGTAGTTCAGAAGAAGACGGCACGGGTCCCGCCCATGACACACGATCTCGTCTTGCTCCTGCGGCAGGCGGGCGTGCAGCCGCCCGACGAGTTGCGCGCGTTCATTGGTCAGTTGTCGGGCCTGAGCATCCCCACGCGCTACCCGGATGCACTGCGGAGAGCAGCCGCCAGGTTCGACCGCACGTTCGGCACATACTGCCTCAAGATGGCGTCCAGGACGTTACGATGGTTCGCGCAAGCAGCAAGGTGAGGCGCATAGTGGGCCGTTACGTGGGTGCCATCGGCAAACGGGGCATCCGGCCGCAGGCCATCTACCTCTTTGGTTCCCACGCGCTTGGAAAGGCGGGCGCGGGCAGCGATGTGGACCTTGTGGTCGTCTGGCCCGGCTTTGCACGCCTTGGGTATCTGCGTTCCCTGGCGTTGTTGGGCGAGGCCGCAGCCGAAATCCTCGAGCCAATTCAGGCTATCCCCTACACCCCGAAAGAGTTCGCCAGCCCGCTGCCGGGTGGGTTCCTCGAAGCCATCCGCCACGATTGTATCCCGGTATTCTCCGGCAACTCCGACAAGGCACGTCCTCGCCGCGGCCCGGCCCGGCGATAGCCCTCCAGGACACTCGTGCGGACGAACGGATGGTTTGCGAGCACCTGAGACAACTGGAAAGCGAGCTCGCCGCGGCAGGCATAGATGTGACCTATCGAGGGCAGGCCTGGACCGACAACTGCCGCGAGTTCGTCTACTACGACTGCGTGCTCGACCGCGAGAGCATCCGCAAGCGGCTCAAGCTCGCGGACTGCGTGAAGGACAGCGAGTACCTGGGCACGCACATGGGCGAGGAGTACGGCTTCTACTGCGAGCTGTGCAAGGACGGCGTCATGGGCGCCCACCCGGCGAGGCCCCGCGACCTCAGGGTGTTCCGATGATGTGGACCCCTGCACGACGAAGGAGATGAGGCGTGCGACGACGAAGCCTGTGGTTCCTGACAGTGGTCCTCATGATATCCCCCGCCCTCGCCGCCCAGAAACCGCGGCTGGGCATTGGGGAGTTCACGGCGCGCAAGATTGCGCCACCGAAGATTGACGGGAAGAACGAGCCGGGCGAGTGGGATAAGGCGTTCACGACCTCGGGCATGATCGCCCCCTTCGAGCACGAGATGCACCACGCCGAGACCATCATGGCCCTCGGCTACGACGAGCGGAACTTCTACTTCCTCTTCAACTGCCGCCGCACCGACGCCGAATGGTACCTGCGCAAGGCCGTCCGCGAGAACGACGACTACGACTTCGGCGATCCCTCGGTCGAAATCTGGGTGACGCCGCCCACGTTTGTGCCCGAGACCTATCAGAACATCATCAACACCTATCCCGCCGTGCTCGACCAGAAGATGATCCCCACTCGCGGCTACGTGGCCCAGGGCTGGAAGGGCAACTGGACCACCGCCGTGACCGAGAGCGAGACGCACTACGTCCTGGAGGCCAGCATCCCGATCAAGGACTTCGGCTTTGAGGGGGTCAAGAGCGGGGATGTCTGGCGGTTCCTCATGTGCCGCACGGCGCACGGGGCGAAACCCAGGGCGCAGGCGTCGTGGTCAATCACCCAGGCGTTCAGCGAAATCCCACAGCACCCGCAGGTGCACCTCGTGGACGACTCGGCCGTGGTGCAGCTCCTCAACGTCACGAGCGTCCTGAGCGGCAGCTACCGCTTCCCGATGGCCGTTGTAGCGCCCGACAAGGCGAAGGCTGAGATCACGGTCGAGCTGCGCTGGCACAAGGAGCCGACGTTCGCCGACACCGACAAGATCGTCAAGCAGACATTCACCCTCAACGCCGGCGAGCGGAAGCCTTTCGAGTTCGCGGGCGGCATCCCGCCCGAGGCGATGAACGAGAAGAAGGCCGGCCACTTCACGATCACAGCAGTAGCCCGCGACTCCGTCGCGGATGACCGCCGCGGAGCGGCGGGCCACGCCAAGAGCGACGCGGTCATCTTCCGCCAGAGCTTCCCGTTCGCCGTGGACGGCTGGGCGCCCAGCCCCAAGCCCGTGCGGCCCGAGAAGGCCGAGGTAAAGGAACTCGACTTCCGCGCGATGTACGGCCCGGAGTCGAATGTCATGATCGTTCGGGCCGACATCATTGGCCTTCCCGACCGAGCCAAGGCGGCAGGCGGTGCCATCCGCCTTCTCGACCCGGCCCAGAACAACAAGGAGCTGATGGCCTTCACCATGCAGCCCTTCCGCAACTGCTACTCGGCCACGAACTTCACCCTCGACAAGCTCCGCATCCCCGTGGCCGATTGGCCGCGGATTGACCAGGCGAAGGCCGAGAACGCCCGCATCGAGGAGCAGAACCGCAAGCTCGAGAAGGAGGGCAAGAAGCCTGCCGACCTCAAGCCCCTGCCCACGCCCGAGCCGCTGAAGCTGCTCGTCGAGGTCACGGTGAAGGACGCCGACGGCAAGCCGCTGAGGAGCGAATCGAAGGAGGTCGGCCTCCTCCGCCACAAGTTCGAGTGGTCCGACAACTCGGTCGGCATCACCGACAAGGTCATCCCGCCCTGGACGCCGATGACCTACAAGGATGGCGCCGTCGGCGTCTGGAACCGCTCGCTCACTCTCAACGGCTTGGGGCTTCCGCGGCGGACAATGAATTGCGGAGTTGAACAACTCCGAAAGTGTCGTTTGGTCGCCCTCAAGGACGGCAAGCCCGTGGAAATCGTGGCTTCCGCGCCAGGCCTCGTCCGACATGTGGACGCCCAGGTGGACACCGCAGGCACTGGCGAAGGCGGCGGCGTCAGGGTCGAGGCGAAGACCCGCGTGGAGTTCGATGGCTTCACGCTCATCGAATGGACCCTCAGCGGCAAGGCCGAGAAGCTCACGCTCGAAGTGGTCTTCCCCGAAGAAGAGGCCACGCACTTCTGCACCACGGCCGGCGGCTGGGCGGCCACGCACGACGTCACGCCCGCCTACTGGTCGAGCCAGCAAACCGGCTCGGGCATGCTTCTCGGCGACTTCGTGCCCTATATCTGGCTCACCAACTCCGACCGCGCCTTCATCTGGGTCGCCGACAACGACAAAGGCTGGGGCACGGAGACCGACCGCTCCCACCCGACCCAGGAGATCATCCGCAAGGACGGCACTGTGACCCTCCGCGTCCACTTCGTCGAGGTGCCGACCGAGTTCAAGCAGCCGACCACCATCAGGTGGGCTTACCAGACCTTCCCCTCGCGCCCCCTGCCGCCGGGCTGGCGCTCGATCATCTGCGCCGGCCGCAAGGGCGACCTGCTCGGCGCACGCAACACATACTTCTGGTTCGACAACCAGGCCGACTGGGCGGTGCTCTGGCCCTACTATTGCTCCCCTTATCCTTGGAGCCTCGAGAAGTCGAAGAAGGCGTTCGACCAGTTCCCCGTCCGCACCGACCACCGCCCGATGGTCGGCTCCATCGCCCACGCTATCGCCCGCTACCGCGACTACGCGGGACACGAGTTCCGCGACTATGTGGTGGACTGGGGCGAGACGCCGGGCGACTTCTCGAACGGCAACACCACCCAGGGCAAGGGGCCGAACGACTTCCGCGTGTGGCACTACCAGAAGTGGGTGCGCGACGCGGGCTTCCGCGGCCTCTACGTGGACGAGAATTACCTGGGCGTGGACAAGAACTTCCTCACGGGCGGAGCCTACTTCAAGCCCGACGGACGCCTCCAGCCCGGCTACTCGTATCTCGGCGAGCGCGAGTACTTCAAGCGGATGAAGGTGATGTTCCACGAGAACGGCGTGCCCGCCCCGAACCTCTGGCAGCACATCTCGTCGGGCGCAGCCTACCACGCATGGTTCGGCGACATCTTCTTCGAGGGCGAGAACGTCGAGCCGACCGACCTCAACTTCGACTACTTCGAGGTCCTGCCCGCCGGCCGCCTGCGAGCCATTGGCTCGGCCAAATGCGCCGGCGGCGTGATGACCATGATGTGCCAGTCCTCACGCCACGCCACCATCCACGAGCCCAAGCACACCCACCAGTTCGTCGGCTGGGTCATGGCCCACGACGTGTTGCCCGAGCAGGTGCCCTTCTACAACGTCCTCGCCCAAGAGGCCCGCCTCTACGAGGACAACGTGGAGTTCTTCGGCTACTGGAAGAAAGACTGCCCGGTCGCGGCCAAGACCCGCGATTGCCTTGCCTCCGTCCACTGTGTGGCTCAGCCGCCCTCGGCTGAGTCTGCACAGGCGGGGGCGCCTGTGCCACACAGCCGGCGCGCCATCGTGTGGGTCGTCAACACGAGCCGCAAGGACCAGACCGTTGAGGTTTCAGTGGACTATGGTGGCCTTGGCCTCAGCCGCAACAGGACGGTTGCTTTGAACGCCGAGACGGGTGAGGCCATGGAGTTGACCCGCCGCGGCTTCTCCGTGCCCGTCCTCCAGCGCGACTTTGTGGCCGTCCACCTCGTCGAGCGGCAGGGGCTCAAGGGCGACGAGAGCTTCTACGCCTCCTTCGACCGCGAGTTCGTAGTGCGGCCTTCAGGCCGTATCGTGGAGGCCAACGAGGCGCTCGGCTGCTCGGTGTTCGAGCCCACCGACGCCCCGCTCACTCAGGGCGTCAAGGGCCAGGCCTTGAGCGTGGGACGCGAGGGCATTCGCCTGTGGCCTCGGCTTCACCTCACCGATGCCGAGGGCCGCCTCGCCTTCCACGCCCGCCTCACGGGCAAGCCGGGCCTCATCTTCTCCACCACGCCGAGACAGGGCAGGCGGGGGGATCTGGGCACTCGGCCCGTTGTCATAGCGGTGGAGAAGGCTGGCCTGATATTCGAGCAGCTTGAAACCAATCAGGCCGAAAGGGCCGGCCAGCGAGTTGTTCTCCCCGCGCCCGCCGAGGGCTGGCACGCCTTCGAACTCTCCTGGAAGGGCGGCACGGCGACGCTCGCGCTCGACGGCAAGTCCGTCGGCACCCTCGACATTCAGGGCCTCAATATCGGCTCTGGCACAGGCGTCGCCGTCACCGAGTTCGCCAAGTTCCTCTTCGGCGGCCGCGGCGAGGCCGTCGTGGCCATTGACGAAGTCCGTTGCTTCCGCCCCCTCAGCAAGTGACTTGACCTCTCAGCCCCATTTGTGCTATTGGATAGGAGGTAGAAGAAACCAGGTTACCTTTGGCTGACAGGAGACGCAGGATGCCGCGGATCTCAGTCCTTGTGCTCGGCCTCCTCGCGCTGGCGCTCGCCGGCGAGAAGGAGGACAAGGAGGCCCTGACCAAGTCGCTCTGGCCCAAGGAGCGCGTCGAGGCGGCGCTCAAGGCCGTCGAGAAGCAGAAGGCCGACGGGTTGCTGAGCGACGCTGCCTACGAGAAGCGCAAGAAGATGCTCGATGCTCGGCTGGCGGGCGCCTACGAATCGAAGTCGCTCTCCACCACCGACCCGCCGCTGAACTTCATCCAGAACGGCGGGTTCGAGCTGGTGAACAAGAACTCGGCCCGCGACCGCTCGCGCTGGCTCTGGTGGGGCGGCTGGAGCTGGGGAGGCGACTACGAGAACATGTGGGAGGAGAAGCCCGAGAACGTCCACGGTGGGAGATTCTCCGCCCGCATCCGCTGCACGGGCAAAAGGGGGCGCATCGGCATCATGACCCCTAAGCTCCCCGCTGTGCCCGGCGCCACCGAGTACAAGCTCACCTTCTGGGCCAAGGGCGAGGGCGACAACCTGCTCTTCGTCAACTTCGAGTCGGGCGCCACGGGCCAGCTCCGCCAGAAATTCGGCCCCGAATGGAAGGAGTACACGGCCCTCGGCAAGCCCGAAAAGGACGCCAAGACCTTCAACGTCTACCTCTACCACATCGGCGAGGGCACTATCTGGCTCGACGACATGAGCCTTGTCCCCGTTGGCGGAAAGCTGGACGAGTGAAGCGAGACGACAGAGGGCAGACGACAGACGGCAGAACAGGAGAACGAAGATGATCAGACGCGTGCTGCTTCCCTCCCTTGTGCTGGCGGCGGCCATCGCCGCGGGGGCGGAGCTGGACCTGTTTGTGACCGACTACAATGAGAACCCGAAGGCGGACCAGAAGCCGTTGGCGGCACGGCCTGTGACGTATGGGAACCCGCAGGAGGTGACGATCAAGACCTCCGACGGCAAGAGCGTGAGCTACAAGGCCCCCGGCTCAGTCACGGTGCAGCGCGCGGCGGAGGGCGCAGTCCGTGAGGCCCGGCTCTTCGCCTGCCCCGGCGAGTACGAGCCGTTCAGCTTCCTCCTGCGGCCCAAGCAGGCGCTCGAAGAAGTCTTCATCGTTGCCAGCGAGCTGAAAGGCGAGGGCGGCGCCGTCATCCCGCCCGAGAACGTCGTTGTCACCTCTGTGGAGCGCTTTCTGGGCGAGGGCCGCGATATCCTGATGGAGCTGGGCCGTAAGTGGAACATGGCGGCGCAGAGCACGGAGTACTTCTGGTGCACTGTCCACGTGCCGCCCGACGCGAAGCCCGGCACCTACAAGGGCGAGGTGACGGTGACGGCGAAGGAGGGGGCCGTCGGCTCCATCGCCATCGTGCTCGAAGTGCTGCCCATCGCGCTCGCGGACCCGCCGTTTGCCCTGGGCTACAACTACTCCAGCCCGAAGGACGCCAAGGCCCTGGCCGTGCACCTGGCCGACATGCGGCGGCACGGGATGACCTGCGTGGCGCCGCTCTACAACTTCCACCTCCCGGTCCACGACGCCGACACGAAGGAACTCGGTGAGTTCATCGCGGCCTACAAGAGGGCCGGCTTCCCCGCTCCCCTGTTCTTCGCCACGCCGATGAACCTCCAGCTAAGCGAACTGGCCGGCTATGGCTCGGAGACGACGAAGCGCTGGCAGCAGAAGTACATCAAGACGATGAAGCTCCTCCACGCCGAGGCCCAGAAGGGCGGCATCCCCGTCCTCTTCAGCATCGGTGATGAGCTGACGAACAAGGGCATCGAAGGGATCAAGATCGCCGAAAACCTCGGCCGCTTCGTCTGGGAAGAGCTGCCCGAAATCGCCGCGACAAGCGACATGAACGGCTACATGGAGGTCATGGCGATGGCCCCCTACCTCAGCGTCGCCACGTTCAACAACGGCTGGGACGGCATTGACCACCACAACAAGGGCCGCACACTGATGAACAAGGCGTTCATCACGGAACTCCAGCAGAAGACGGGCGCCATCCCCTGGTTCGTCAATGCCGGCACCGGCCGCTTCCCCTTCGGCTTCTTCTTCTGGAAGATGGCCAAGCACGGCGTGCGAGGAAAGGTCGAGTGGTACTACAACCTGCGCAACGAGCGCGGCTCCGTCGTCCGCACCCACGAGGACATCGTTTACCCCACCCTCGACTACGAGCGGTCGCGGGAGGGGATAGACGACCTGAAGTACGTGTGCAAGCTCGAGTCCCTCGTGGCCGCGGCGAGGAAGGCGGGCAAGGCCGAGGACGGGCAGAAGGCGGCGGAAGCGCTTCTCGCCAAGTTGGCCGCCGGCATCCAGGACGACTGGTCGGCCTACACGAGCGGCGGCGCGAAGTTCCCTGCCGACGGCTTCGACCTCCTCGACCCCGAGAAGGCGGCGGCCCTGGGCGGCTTCGACGCCCTCCGCCGCGCCCTGGCCGACCAGATTCTGGCATTGCAGAGCGCTTTGCGATGAAGATCGCCTACGACCCCACAGTGGACGCCCTAACCATTCGCTTCGTGGAGGAGCGAGTGGAGTGCGAGGTGATCCGGCTCAATGACCGAGTGGCCGTGGACATCGGCCCGGGCGAGTGTGTCGTCGCCATCGAGGTCCTTGACGCAAGCGAAGTTGTGCCTGACCTCGTGGAGCGCGGGGTGGCCATTGAGGGCCTCCGCGTTGCCCCTGCGAAGGTGACGCGCTGTGACGAACCGGAAAAGGGGATCGCTCGGCAGCCCACGAAGTGGGCGAGCCAGCCGTAGCCCAGGGCGACCGCAGGGAGCCCTGGGTATGGGCACCCCAGGGGGAAGCCCCCGAAGCGGGGCGATTCAGGGCTCAACGAATCGCCCCTTTCAGGGGCTCATTGATGGGCGGCGTCTTCTCCCAGGGCTCCCTGCGGTCGCCCTGGGCTACGGCTGGGTTGCCCCCATTCGGGGGCTACGCAGCGCACACTATGTCCACAGAGGTCGTGGACTCCATATGAGGCAGATGATGAAGCGATTGCTACTCCTGATTGCCACTGCCTTCCTGCTCCAGGGGTGCACTGGTTTCCTCGAGCCGGTGGCACCCTTCGACATTTGCAGGGACAGGGTGCGCTCTTGCTGGATCAGGCTTCCGGTCGGCGCGGGCCCAGAGCGGCGGGCGCTGGGCACTGAGCTTCAGCACTGGCTCCAGCAGATCACCGGCATCGAGATTCCGGGGGCTATCGGCCTGACATCAGTGACCTCTGGGAACTCGATCCACCTCGGCACGGCAACCGACTTCCCTGCCGAGGCCAGGGCGATGCGTCTTCGAGAGCTTGGCCCCGAAGGCTTTGTCGTGCGGAGCGAGAGGGGGCAATTGTGGCTCTTGGCAAACAGCGAACTCGGCCTTCAGCACGCGGCCTACGCCTTCCTCGAATACATCGGCTGCCGATGGTACTTCCCCGACCCCGTGTGGACGGTGGTGCCGAAGCACCCGAGCCTGGCAGTGACCGTGAACCTGCGGGCGACGCCGGCCTTCGGCTATCGCCGCATCTGGTACGGCTGGGGGGCGCGGACGAAGAAGCTGGCCGACGACTACAATGCCTGGATGAAGCGCAACCGCCAGCTCGGGGCGTTCCAGACCGATTGCGGCCACGCCTGGGAACGCTACGTGCCCGCCCGCGAGTTCGAGAAGCACCCCGACTGGTTCGGCCTCGTCAAGGGCGAACGCAAGCCGATGCAACTGTGCACCAGCAACCCCGAGGCCGAGAGGCGGGTCGTCGAGGGCGTCCTCGCCCGCTTCCGAAAGGAGCCGCAGGCGAACATGGTGTCGGTGGACCCCAACGACGGCGGGGGCTACTGCGAGTGCGAGCGCTGCGCCGCACTCGGCTCCGTGAGCGACAGGGCGTTTCTCCTGGCCAGCCACGTGGCGCAGGCCGTGCGGAAGGAGTTCCCCGACAAGTGGGTGGGGCTTTATGCCTACGCCTTCCATTGCGAGCCGCCGCGCACGCGCTTCGCCCCAGGCGTCTACGTCCAGGTCACTACCGGCTTCCGCTACACCAAGCTCTCCTTCGACGAACAGGTCACTGCCTTCCGCAAGCTGGGCGCCAAGCTGGGCGTCTACGACTACTTCAGCGTGTACCCCTGGGACTGGGATATGCCGGGCAAGGCGAAGGGGAGCCGCGTGTCCGAGCTTGCCGAGAGCATCCGCCACTACCGCGACCTGGGGCTGAGCACCTACGACGCCGAGTCGTCCTGCAACTGGGGGCCGAACGGGCTCGGGTATTGGGTGGCCTCGAAGCTGATGTGGGAGCCGGACCTCGATGCGGCGGCGCTGGTGGGGGACTTCTGCGAGCGGGCCTTTGGCAAGGCGGCAGGGCCGATGCGGCGGCTCTACGAGCGCTGGGCAAGCGGCGAGCGCTTCGCCGCTCGCGGACTCAAGCTCGCCCTCCTCGACCTCAAGGAAGCCTACGAGGAGTCCGCCCCTCCGGGGCGGAAGCAGGTTTCCGCGTCGGAGACGCGGACTCCTAGCACGGAGGGCGACGCGGGGGTGTGCGCGCGGCTCGACCGCGTGGCCATGTACCTCCACTGGCTGCGGCTCTCGCTCGACTACGACCGCGCGGTGCGGGACGCCCAGCCCGACGGAATCAAGCAGTCGGCGAAGGAACTGATCGTCTTCAGCCGCCGCCTGCTGGACACTGGGCTGATCCACGCCTACCCCTTGCTCGAGAGCGAATGGTTCAAGCATCGCTTCGGCGCGCTCTTGAAGCTCAAGGACTTCGACCCCAAAGAGGCGGAGGCGTGGAAGAAGGAGCGAACCGACATCCCGTCGGCGGAGGAGACGGCTCAGCTCTTCGCCTCCGGCCTGAAGCGCTTCGAGACCCTGACCGCCGTCGAGATCGAGCGGAAGCCGTGGAGCGACAAGCTGGTGCCCGTCGCAGAGCGTCTGCCGCAGGCGGTGAAGGCGTGGGGCGAGGTCCCTCGCTCTCCGCTGTGCGTCGAATCGGGCATCCACCACTTCCTGGGCAAGGAGGGGGAACGACTGAGCCTGACGTTCACCCCCTTCGACGCGGGCCACACGGTGGACGGCCATTGGGTGCTGCGGCGGGTGGGCGATGTGAAGCCCGTGGCCGAGGGCGACATCAAGGCCGAGAAGGGCAAGCCCGCGGCGATGGAGGCCATGCTCCCGGCCGATGGCGTCTACGCCCTCGACCCGGGGACGGGCTACTGGAAGACGGCGGAGCTGGGCTTCGCGCCCCGTCCACTCTCCGTGTGGGCGGGCAGGGCCGACGAGCCCGGCAGGCCCAAGGGGAAGGAGTTCCGCCTCTGGCTCCCGCGGCTCGACCAGCCGCTCTACTTCTACGTGCCCAGGGACGTTGAGAGCTTCGTCCTCGCCTTCCCCAGCGTCGGGCAGGCGAAGACCCAGCTCGTGCTCCGCGCCCCCGGGGGAAAGGTGTTGCTCGAAGACAAGGACGTTCGCTCGGGCGACCAGGTGTCGGTAGTTGTGCCCCCCGAGCATCGCGGCGCCGTGTGGAGCCTGTCGCTGGCAAGCCTGCGGTGCGTGGTCGAGTTGTGCGGCGTGCCGCCCTATCTCGCGCGGCACCCGAGTGAGCTGCTGGTGCCCAACGAGGTGCTTGGAGGGACGCGGTGAGACTCCTGCCGGCGGCCACGCTTCTCCTTTGTCTCGCGCGGGGCGCGGAGGCCCCGCCCACATGGGCCGGGGAGCCGGTGCGGCCTCTCGACAACGTGGGGCTGGAGGCTGGGGAGGCGCGCATCGAGTGGAAGGAGGACTGGCCGGCCACGTACGAGGCCAACAAGAAGCGCTGGACGGAGGAGCTGCGTCAGGGGGTCAAGGACCGGCGGCTCGGCGACCGGTTCCTGTCGTTCCGGCTTGTCCATCTGCTCGAGGAGCTGGCGAAGCGGTTCCCGGGCGAGCGGGTGCGGCGGGTCGCGGCCCTGGGCGAGGCCGCCGACCGGCTCGCGGAGGCCGGCTGCCGCGACCGGGCGAACCACTATCTGAAGCGGCTCGTCGAGGAGTTCCCAGGCGCTGCCGAGCCCGCGGTCGCGGCGCTGCACAGGCTTCTCACCGCGACCCTCGACAGGCGCGGGGAGGTCGAGCGCGGCGACGAGTGGGTGGCCTACGCGGTGGAGCGTCTGGCCGCGCTCCACGCGGCGGGCCTCCTGGCGGACAGCCATCCCTCGGCCGAGCTGGCCTGGAAGACGGCCCTGGCGCTGGCGATGGAGGAGGGGCGCTTGTGGGACGCCACAAGGGCCCTCGAGCGCCTGGAGGCCGTCACGGGCCGCAACGCCTGGTGGCGGACTCAGGAGGCCGAGCTATTGCTCGCCGCGGGGCGCCGCGACGAGGCGCTGCGGCTCCTCGACGACCTGGCGGCCGAGGGGGCCGATGGGCGCGTCACCCAGCTCCTCCACGAGCTCAGCCGCGAGCGGGTGAGCGAGGGGCCGGAGTTCGCCCGCCGCTGGGCGCTCGAGGCCCGGTGGGAGGCCACGCGCTCGGAGCCCGAGGCCAGCGTGGTCCACGGCCTTCTGCCCGAGGCGGCGAAGAGCGACGCCCTGGCGCCGGCGGCACGCGGCACCCAGGCATCGCTGTGGGCGGTCGTGGACCGGGAGCTTCGCGCGCTGCCGCCCGCCGCTCAGGCGCGGCTTCGTGACCTCCAGAAGCGGGAGGCCGCCGCCAGATTTCCGACTTCCGATTTGCGGTCTCCGCTTTCAATCGGCAATCGGCAATCGGCAATCGGCAATGAAGAGGCGCTCTTCGCCCTTTGGCGGCGGTATCCGTGGGCTCCGCAGGCGCACGACGCGCTCATGGCCTTCGGCGAGGCCGCCCTGCGCCGCGGCCGGGCCGGCCTGGCCCTAAGGGGCTTCGAGGACGTGCTGGCGCATTCGGCGGATGCGGGGACTCGTTCCAAGGCGCAGGCAGGGGTCGCTCTGGCGCTTAGGCAAGAGGCAGGTGACGTAGGAATCCGCAATCCGCAATCCGCAATCCGCAATCTCGCGCCGCCTGCTCCCTTGTGGCCCACGGCGGCCGGGCTGCCGGCGCCCCCGGCGCAGGTGGTGGCCGAGGGGGGAAGGGTGTTCCTGGCGGGGCCGTGCCTGCTGGCCTGCTATGGCGACGATCTGGCGCGGCCCCTGTGGTGGCGCGTGCCGGAGGCCGACGACGCGGCGGCAGTGGGGCCCGAGCGCCGAGCCCGCCGCTGGACAACGGTGCCCGGGCCGTTCGCGCCCGCGGCCGCCGGCGGGCGAGTTGTCACGCGATGGGGCCTGGACCCCTCGAGGCAGTTCATGGCCGACGTGGCGGCATTCGAGGCCGCAACCGGCGAGCTGGCTTGGTCCACGCGGGGCCAGGCCTGGTGGGAGGGCCTGGCGCCCGTGACCGACCCCGCGGTGGCCGAGGGGCGCGTCTACTTCCTTGCCGTGCGTGCCACGCCCACCTCCGTGGTGCCGGTGTGGCTGGTGTGCCTGGACGCGGCCGAGGGCACGCTGCTGTGGCAGCGGTTCCTCACCTCGTGCTCGCTCGGGCTGCCGCGTGGTCCGGGCGCGCCGCACCTGCCGGCGGAGCTGGACCTGGTGCACTTCGGCAACGCGCCCCGCGTCCACCGGGGCGCCGTCTACTGCACGACGAACCTGGGCTTCGTGGCCCGCTGCGATGCGCGCGACGGCCTGGTCGAGTGGGTGCGAACCTATCCGCGCGCGTGCGTGGGGAGAGACCTCGGCGCGTTGGCTCGGCGCCAAGGCGCCACGCCGCTCTGCTGCGAGGCTCGGAAACTCGAAACCCGGCGTGACGTGGTCGTGTTCGCCCCCCGGGACTACACAGGGGCCTTCGCGCTCAACGCGGCCACGGGGGCGCTGGTGTGGGACGCGCCGTTCGTGCCCTCGCAACGTGCCGTGGGCCTGGCGGGCGATGCCCTGGTCTTCGCCGACGACGGGCACTTGGCAGGCATCGAAACGTCCACCGGCCGCTTGCTGTGGGACCGCCGCGCGGAAAAGGGCTTTTCCGCCATCCTCGCGGGCAACGAGGTGTGGCTCCAGGTGGGCGATGCCCTCTGCCGCATCGCCGCCGACACGGGCCAGGCTATCGAACGGACAAAGTGGACAGTCAAGGAGCCCGTCAGGGGCCTCGCCCTCCGCGGTGAGTCCCTCGTCATTCTCACCGGCCGGCTCTCTCCGGCGCCTCCTATCCGCAATCCGCAACCCGCGATCCACAATGCCCTCGGCCTGCCTCTCCAGCGCGCCTGGTCGCTGCCGCGGCCTGAGCCGACCCTGTGGGTGCCGCCGGCGGAGGCGAAGCCGGACGGCCGGCTCTACCTCCTCTCCCAAGACGTGCTGGAGTGCGTGAGCACGGCAGAGGCCGCCCGGCCCTGGCGGCGGGCCGTGCCCGGCGGCGTGCGCGAGATCGGCTGGGTGACTGACACAGGCAAGACGCCTGTGCCACCTGGGACCATGCTGCTGTTCTGCCCGCGGCGGGTGCAGGCCGTGGATGGCCTGACGGGCGGCCTGCGCTGGGAGGCGCAGCTGCCGTTCGAGGCCCGCGAGTGGAGCGTGTGCGGCGACCACCTGTTCGTCGCCCGGCCGAAGCAGGGGCGCGATGCCGCGTTCCTTCGCCTGGCCACGGGAGTGGTCGTCTGGCACCGCACGTTTGCCGATCTGGCGGGCCGCGGCCAGTTCACCCTCGACGCCTTCGCGTGGGACGGGCAGCAGGTTCACCTGTTCGCCAGCCGCTTCCACTCGCGGCGCGAGGGGGCCGTTGAGTTCCTTGTGCGGCCATCCGATGGCTGGGTGAGCGGCACAAGGCCATTCCCCAGCGAGGCCGAGCCGTGGCCCCTCCAACTCGCTGTGGCAGGCTCCACCATCTGCCTTGTTACGCAGGACAAGGCCCTCTGCGAGTATTCCCTGGCCGACGGCTCGCTGCGGCGGCTGCCGGTGGAGCTGACGCACCTGGACCCCAAGCGCATCCAGCGGCTCGCGGCGGACCAGGAGTGGATTCACCTCTATTGGGACAGGGGCTACGACGCGGAGCCCGACAAGCATTGGCTCGTCCCCCGGCGCGGTGGAGCTGTCGTGCGGCGCAAGGCCTGGGGCGAGCCGCGAGGGGACAGGCTCTTCGAGGCCCCCGACGGGGCCGGGACCCTCACGGTTTTCGACTTGCGCGCGGGCAAGGAAACCCTCTATCGCCTCCCAGCGCTCCCCGAACTTGGTTCCACGGGGAACATCCTCGCCCACCACGAGGCGGGCGAGCGGGTCCTCACCGTCGCCACGGCCCAGGTGGGGGCCAGACAAGCTGTGCGCGTGGACAGCTTCAGCCGTGCCGACGGCGCCCCCCTGAACGCCCACCTGCTGGCCAACGTGGAAGCGCGGAACAACCAGGTGGCGTGGGCCGGGGACGCCCTGTTCGTCACCGACCCCAGCGGCCTGCACTGCTTCGTCGCGGGCTCGCCGTCGGAGCCGAAGGCCCGGCCAGTCCAGGTCGCCTATCGCCTGCCCGCGCCGCTGCCGCCGGGCGGCTCGCTCCTCGCGTCGGGCGGGAGGGACGTCGTCCGCCTCACCGACCCGCGCGACACGCGGGGCAGCCTGAGCGTGGCCCACGACGAGGAGTGCCTCCACGTCGCCGTCCGCTACCACGACCCTGCCGCCACGCCCTGGGGCGGCGGCGCGGCCGGCGACTGGCTGGAGCTGGGGCTGAAGACGAACCTGGGCGCCTACCGCTGGGCGCTGGGGCTCGATCGCGCGGGCAAGCTGCGCTGCCGGGGCCTCGGCGGCACAGCCGTCCCCCCCGGCCTCCGCGCCATGCTGCGGCACGACCCCGCCGCCCAGCAGTACGCCTGCGAGCTCAGCTTGCCCTGGAAGGGCATGGGCACCCAGTCCGTCGCAAATGTCTCCCAGGAGGACTGGCGCCGCGTCGGCCTGTGGGCCGTGGCTTGGGACGACCGGCCCGCCGAGGGCGCCGTCGCGCCCGCGTTTGCCTGGGGGCGCGAACCCTCCGAGAGCGGCGGCGCCGGCTGGCTCCACGACACGCTCTACCTCGACGCCCGCACCCGCGAGCAGGGCGACGCCATCACGACCGTGGTCGAGGAGCTGCCCGACCTCCCCGTGTCGCTCGAGCAGTTCAGGGACGACGCCAAGATGCGATCGGCGTCCAGGGACGAGTTGTTCGAGCGCTACTGGGCCTTCATCGAGCGGCACCCGCAAGGCCCTTCGGCGGAGCAGTTGCTCCTGGAAATGGCCGTGAGCGGCCGGCAGACAGCAGAGCTGGAGCGTGCGGCGCGCCTGGGCGTGCCCGAGGCCGTCCGCAAGCGGGTCGCCTGGCAACTGGGCGCTTGCCTCTCCCAATGGGTCTACTGCGGGCCGGGGCGCGACTTCCGCTCGGTCCTCCTCGAGTTCAACAGCGGCATGGGCTTCGACGAGTGGGGCCACCGCGCCTACTGGGGCAAGCCCATCGCCAACTGGATCGTCCCACCCACCGAAATGGGGCCTCTGACGGAAATCCCCGAGAACAAGTGGCACGAACTGCGCGTCCCCCTCTTCCGCGTGAACCTGCACGATAAGCCCATCTGCGGCATCAACTTCTGCCAGCAGGGCGCCACCCGCATCGTGTGGGACCGCACGGCACTCGTCGCGGGAGGCAAGGAGACCGTCTTCGTCGAGGACGACACGCCGAAGGGCACGACTCGCGGCGAATGGGAGTGGGTGGCCGAGCCGCGCCACAGCGGCGCCCGCGCGCACACCCACGGCCCGCTCCCTGCCCACTACGACGTGCGGTCGCACACCTTGTCGGAACTCGAGGCGCCCATCGTCGCCCACCTCGCGCCCCCGCTCGACCGGCCCTACATCTCCCAATGGGTCTGGCTCGACCCCGCGGCCCCGCCGACGGCGTTGGCGCTGAGCCTGCACGACGGGCGCGGTTGGGCATTTCGCGCCGTGTGGGGCAGGCGGGTCCTGCGCGGGCGCGCGATGGGGCCAATGCCCCCGCCCGGCCAGTGGCACGAGCTGCGCCTGCCCCTGGCCTGGACCCCCTTCCTCCCCCGCGCCATCGCAGGCGTGGCCTTCAGCCACGTCGGCGGACGCGTCGTCTGGGACCGCACGGCGCTGGTCGTGGGCGGCAAGGAGCACGTGCTCATTGACGACGAGCCGCCGCCGCTGAGAAAAGAGAGAAAAGAGGGACAGATACCTTTTACCGCAGCGGAAAAGGTATCTGTCCCCTGTTCCTGGCAGAGCTGGGTGGACGGCTTCGAGGGCGGCACGCGACCTGTCCCGGGCAAGGTGGGCCTCGCCATGGCCTGCGATGGCCACACGGGCTACATCCGCGCGCCCCACTCGCCTGACCTCGATCCCCAGCAGCTCACCGTCGAGGCCTGGGTCTACCTCGACTCCTTCGCCCTCGGCAGCGACACCAAGCAATGGGTCCTCAACAAGAACGGCCACGCCTGGGAGGACGGCTACTTCGGCCTGGTCATCTACCGCGACAAGGCCGTGGCCAACCTCAACATCGGCGGGCAGAAGGAGAACCGCTTCGAGGCCTGGAGCGAGGAGGGCACGCTGAAGCTCAAGACCTGGCACCATCTGGTGATGACCTACGACAGCGCGGCACTGAAGCTTTACCGCGACGCCGCGCTCGTGGCCGAGACGCCGGTGAACAAGGAGCGCAAGCCCGGCCGCGGCTCCCTCTACATCGCACGCTGGGCGTTCGGTCGCAACTACTTTGCCGGTCTCCTCGACGAGGTGCGGCTCTATCGCCGCGCCCTCTCCGCCGCCGAGATCGCCGTCCGCCACGGCAACCCCACGACGCTTGAGCCCGCCGCAGCCGAGGCCGTGGCGGCCCACTGGGGCTTCGACGCCGAGGCTGCGCCCGCCGACCCCCTCTCGGAATGGCAGTGGGTCGAGCAACCCGCCAGGAGCGGCAAGCGCGCGCACACCAACCGGGTGTCACATCTTCATTTGGCACATGGCGGCCATGTGCCAAATGAAGATGTGACACCAGCCGCCGCCGGCCACGCCGCCTATCTCCTCAAGGAGCCGCTCGTCACCCACCTGCCCTTCGACCGCGCGCGAGCCGCCGCCACGCTCCAGGCCCAGATACCCCGCCTCGGGCCGGGCGATGAGGCCTGGCGCCTCTTCACCGACCTGCTTCAGTTCGAATCGCCCAACCCCCAGCGCCGCGTCGAGCTGAACGTCTGGTTCCTCACCGCCTTCCCCGGCCATCCCAGGGCGGCGGACGTCCTGGGCAACCTCCTCGACGCCTGCACCGAAGCCGGCGACGCCGATCCCACGGAGCGCGTCCTTTCCCTCACCAAGGACCTCCGCCTCCCCATCCACGTCCTCTACCACTACCATCGCAAGCACGCGCTCACGCCCCGCGAGTTCCTACGCTCCTGGCAGCTCATCGGGCCGTTCCCCGGCCAGGGCGAGGGCTGGGGCCTCGACACCGCGCACCCGCCCGAGGCCGACGCCGTGAGGCCCGACCGGGCCTACACGGGCCTCGCGGGCGAGGTCCGCTGGCGCCCCGTCACCGCCGAGGGCAGCTACGTGAACCTCAAGGCCCTCCTCGGCCCGGCCGAAAACGCCGTCGCCTACGCCGCCGCCTGGGTCCACTCCGACCGCGAGCGGCCCGCCGTCCTCGCCGTCGGCAGCGACGACCGCTGTAAGGTCTGGCTCAACCGCAAGCTCCTCCTCACGGGCCAGACCGCCACCTACGCCTCGGCCGGCGAGTTCATCGCACCCGTCACCCTCAATGCGGGATGGAACGAGCTGCTCCTCAAAGTCACCCAGGGCACGGGCGAGTGGGGCTTCTACTTTGAGCTGCTCGACCAGTTCGCCCGCCGCGCCCCACTCGGCGTCCGAGTCGCCTCCGCCCCGCCCGAGGCGAAGTAGACCCTGTTGCGGACCGCCAAGACTGGCTGAAGCCAGGACTCCGAACAGGGGAAGAACCCGTTTGGAGTCCTGCCTTCAGGCAGTCTTCGTTGCGGCAACTGGCTTTCCGCAACAGAAACGAAGTAGACCCTGTTGCGGACCGCGGCAACCCGGGTGGCACCCTTGTAGGGGCGGCCCTTGTGGCCGCCCTGGGGCAGCCACGAGGGCTGCCCCTACGCAGCCTGCGCACGATGCGCGCATTCCGCGGCGGAAACAAAGTAGGCAGGACAGGCTTTGCCCTGGCGTCCCATTGGCCCCCGAATCGCCGTGGCTCGGCCGCTCGATGGGCTTCGGGCCGCCTATCGCCGCACGGACCTCGCCGCCCTTGATCTCGACGAGTGCATCTTCCCCGGCATCTCTCAGGAGGCCCTCGGGGCCCCAATCGCGCGGCGGCTGCTGCACGGGAGCGACTGCCGCTTCTTGCCCAGGCTCGTTGCCGGCGGCGCCTACCGCGCCTGGACTCGCCTGAAGAAGCTCTTCGGCATCCGCACCCCCTCATCGCAGCTCATCGCCTGGTACGAGTGGACGATGCGGGGCATCCCCGAGGAACACTTCCTCCAGGCCACCCGCTTGCTGCCCAAGCGCTCGCGTCCCTTCGCCGCCGAAACCATCGCGCTTCTCGCCGAGCACGCGCCCGCGGGCATCGTGACCCTCGGCCTCGACGTCGTGGCACGGGCCTATGTCGAACGCTGGCCCGGCTTGAGCTTCTTCGAGGCTAACACCGTCGTCTTCCAGCAGGGGCCGGGGGGCCGGAGCGTGTTCACGCGCTATGACCGTGAGCGGATGCTCGCGACGGGCGAGGACAAGCGCCGAGCCGTCGAGCGGCGACTCGGGGAATCGGGGGCAAGTGTGCCCCTGGTCGTTGGCCACAACGACGACGACGTGCCGCTGGCCCGCCTTGCCCGCGAGCGCGGCGGCCTTGCCATCGGCGTCAACCCGCCGTTGCGTCTCAGCGACGAGTTCGACGCTGTAGCTACCGGCCCCGACTGGGAGCCGGTCTACGCCCTTGTCGCCATCCTCGACCCGGCCGGGGCCTGACCGCACCCGCTTCCCCGCGCAATGTTGCTCAATGTTGCTCAATGTGTCTCAATCGCCGTTTGGCGATCCTCGGCCCTCCGTCGCGGTCCAGCCCAATGTGGCTCAAAGTGGCTCAACGGAGCGCCACCTGCGCACCCGAGGGGGTGGGGGGGGCTGCCCGCCCTTTCGCCCCAACTCCTTTTCCACCCAACACTTCCACACTCTCTGCCCCCCGCCTCCCGCCCCTGCCCACCGACTGCTGTTCACGGTCTACTGTCCACTCTCTTCTCTCCCCGGCCTCTCCCCCCGCATACGTACAACCGCTTTCGCCCCGGTCTTGACGGCCCGGCATTCGCAGGAGACTGCAGAACCCGCTTCACCGTTTGCTGGCCGCTACGTCCACTCCCCTCCACCTATACAAAGGCATTGCCCCCCGAAAATGTGCACCCGGGATTTTTCCGGCCGATCCGCGAAATCCGCAACCACCTGTGCCATCGGGGCTTATGGCGATGAGGGATTTTTCCAATCAGCGCCCTGTTTCCGCGCCTCCCGCGGCCAGCTTCGCCCTCCCGCTTGCCGCCGCGAGGGCGATCTGCTATCCTCTCCGGCGGCCGGGTGACCCCGGGGAGGCCAAGCCTCGGACGGGGCTGAGGCGCGCAGCGAGGGGCAGAGATGCCCGAGCACCACGTTCTCACCGCGCGCTCGCTGGCGGTCGGGCTGGCGATGGTGGTCGCGCTCAGCCTCGGCGTGCCCTACGTCGAGCTGGTGCTCCGCGGCCAGCTCCTGGCGACGAACTACTATCCCGTCGGCCTCGGCATCGCCTTCCTTGCCGTGGTGCTGGTGCTGAACGTCGCGCTCAAGGCGCTCCGCTGCTCCTGGGCGCTCGGCCCCGGCGAGCTGGCCATCGTCTTCGTCATGGCCGCCGTGGCCATCACCATGCCCACCCACGGGACGGCGGGCTACCTGCTGAGCTGGACCAGCGCGCCGCACTACTTCGCCAGCCCGGAGAACCGCTGGGCCGACTTCGTGCTCCCGCACCTGCGGAGCTGGGCGGTGGTGGAGGGCGGGCCGCCGCTGCGCTGGTTCTACGAGGGCCTGCCGCGCGGGGAAGCCATCCCGTGGGGCGCGTGGGTCGTCCCGCTCGCCTGGTGGCTCGCCTTCGTGGGGGCCGGCCTCTTCGCCTGCCTGTGCGTCGTCTCGCTCCTCCGCCGCCAGTGGATGGAGCACGAGCGCCTGGCCTATCCCCTGACCGAGATGACCACGGAGCTGATTCGCGGCTCCGATGAGCGCCGCCTCCTGCCCCGCTTCGCGCGCTCGGGCCTCTTCTGGGTCGGCTTCCTCATCCCCTTCCTCATGCTCTGCTGGAACACGGCGTGCTACTTCTCGCCCGACATGCCGCCGCTGCCGAGCGAGTGGCCGCCGCTGGTGATCGCCCCCGGCTTCCCGCCCATCTACCTGGTCTTCTACTGGCCCATGCTCTGCATCGCCTTCTTCCTCAAGCGCGAGGTGGCCTTGAGCATCTGGGTCTTCGTCGTCCTCGGCGTCGTCCAGGAGGGGGTGTTCAACCGCCTGGGCTACTCGGTTCGCAGCTCGGTGAGCGTCTACCACTTCGACGCCTCGGAGCCGGCCCTCGCCTGGCAGGCCTATGGGGCGATGGTGGTGATGGTCGCCTTGAACCTGTGGGTGGCCCGGCGCCACCTGGTTGGCGTCTTCCGCCGCGCTGAGCGGGTCTCCGACCCCCCTCCCTCTCAGGGAGGGGGCACGGGGAGGGTTGGCGCCCCAGAGCGCGTCAGACTCCAATGACCTCCTCTCCCCCCGCACCGCGCTCGTGGGGCTCGGGGTCGCTGGGGCGTTCATGGCCGCGTGGCTCGTGCGCCTGGGCATGGAGCCGGGCACGGCGCTGCTCTTCCTCCTCGCCGCACTCGTCGGCTTCCTGGGCCTCTCGCGCCTCGTGGTCGAGGGGGGACTCGTCTTCATTCGCCCCCCGCTCACCCCCCAGTCGGCCACGGTCGCCGTGCTCGGCAACTCGGCGATGGGCGCGACCCAACTGGCCGCGATGGGACTCTCGATGGCCTGGGTGGCCGACCCGATCAACGCCTTCATGCCCGCGGCGGCCAACGCGGCAAAGGTGGGGCGATCGGGCCGCGCCAGCGGGCGGCAGACCGTCGCCGCGATGGGCCTCGCCGTCGGCGTCGCCCTCGCCGTCACCGTGCCATTCACCCTCTGGCTCTGCTACGAGCGCGGGGCCTACACGATGGGCTCCTGGCTCTTCAAGGGCGCCCCGCGCATCCCCTACGAGTACGTGGTGGACGCCATTCGCTCGAAGCCGGGGGTCGAGTGGTCCAAGCTGGCCTGGGGCGCGGCGGGCGGGGCCGAGATGGCCGTCCTCACCGCCCTCTACTACCGCCTGAGCTGGTGGCCGCTGCACCCGCTGGGGCTGGTCGCGGGCGTGGTCTTCAAGGTGCGGTGGAGCTTTCTCCCCATCTTCGTCGGCTGGCTCTGCAAGGTCGCGGTCCTGCGGTTCGGCGGCCGTGCCGCCTACGAGCATGGCAAGCCCTTCTTCCTCGGCGCCATGGCCGGCTGGTTTGCCGGCGCCGCTGTCTCCGTCCTCGTGGATTGGCTCTTCTTCTTCGGCCACGGCCACGCCATCTACTGGCACTGAGCGGCTTTCGTTTGACTGCCCGCGCCGGTCCGTGTACCATAGTGTCGGCCTCGGGCCGCAGCCGCGGCCCGGCCGCTTTTTCATGGGAGGATAAGAAAGGACGCTTTGTGGACAAGTGGTTCGCGGCGTTCGCTGTGTTCGGCCTCGCAACTGCCGGCCTCGCAGGAGAGGAGCCCGCCCTGAAATCCCTCAAGGAGAAGGTCAGCTACTGCATCGGCCTCAACATCGGCAAGAGCATGAAGCAGGACAGCGTGGACCTCGACCCCGATGTGCTGGTCCGCGGGATCAGGGACGCGCTGTCGGGCGCGAAGCCGCTCCTGACCGACGCCGAGATCCAGGAGGCGATGGTCGCGTTCCAGAAGGAGACGCAGGCGAAGGCCGCCGCGGACCGCAAGGTCTCCGGCGAAAAGGCGAAGAAGGAAGGCGAGGCATTCCTCGCCGACAACAAGAAGAAGGAAGGCGTCGTCACCCGCCCCAGCGGCCTCCAGTACAAGGTCATCAAGAAAGGCACCGGCAACCGCAACCCGAAGGCCACCGACACCGTGGTCACCCACTACGTGGGCACACTTCTCGACGGCACGGAGTTCGACAGCTCGATCAAGCGGGGCGAGCCAGCCCAGTTCGAGGTCGGCGGCGTCATCCCCGGCTGGACTGAGGCCCTTCAGCTCATGAAGGTCGGCGACAAGTGGCAGCTCTTCATCCCCTCCAACCTCGCCTACGGCGAGCGCGGCGCCGGCCGCGCCATCGGCCCCAACGAAACCCTCATCTTCGAGGTCGAGCTCCTCGGGATCAGCGACGCCAAGGACGAGAAGTAGCCCTCCTCGCCGCCTCGCAACGCAACCCCCCTCCCTGGAAGGGAGGGGGGTTGATAGGACCTCTTGTCCCTTCCGGTCCGCCCCTTGATCCGTCCACATTGGCGGATACAATGCGGGCATGAGGCGCCTCTGGCTATCGCTCCGCGCCAGGCCCTCGACCCGCCCGGGTCGTCGTCCCGATCCGCCACGCTAGGGCAAGGAGAACACGCGGTGAAGCTCCCCCACTTCTGGTCCCGCCTCCCCGAGGCCATCAAGGTGCGATTCGGCCGCAAGCGCCCAGGCCGCCAGCGCGCGCTCGCCGCCGAGGACCACCTGCTCATCGTCCTCCATCGTGCCCCGGGAGCCGACGAGCGGGACCGCGAGCCCGTCTTCTTCTGGCGAAAGCCCGACGGCACCTGGGAGGCGGGCGAACGCGGCGGCATCAGCCGCCTAATGGAGCACCTCGAAGAGTTCGACGCCGCCGAGGCCGCAATCGCCAAGGAATACGAGCAGGCCACGGACGCCCGCGACTACTTCGTCATCCTCGAAAAGGCCGCCCCGCTCCACCATACGGCCAGGAACCTCCACGCCACGCTCCAGGCCGCCCGCGAGGCCGTGCCCGCCGACCGCGACCTGATTGACGCCCGCGACTGGGCCTACGAGATCGAACGAGCCCTCGACCTGCTCTACACCGACACCCGCAACGCCCTCGACTTCCACATCGCCATCCACAGCGAGGAGGAGACGCGGCTGAGCACGGAGTCCATCCGCGTCGCCAACCGCCTCAACATCCTGGCCGCCATCTTCCTCCCGCTCACCGCCATCGCGGGCATCTTCGGCATGAACATCCGCAGCGGCCTCGAGGGCAGCCCCACCTGGGCCTTCTGGCTCGTCCTCCTCTGCGGCATCCTCCTCGGCATTGGCATGAGCTGCTGGGCCGTTCGCGGAGCCAAGGGGCAATCCGCGGATCTTGCGCAGTGAGGCTTTCTGGCGTACACCCATGATGGCCCCCGGCAATCCTCTGAATGGGGGCGTCCCCATGAATGGAATCGGAACTCGACGGCTCGGTTTCAGCCTCGGGGACCTGCTGATCGTCCTCTTCGCCCTGGCGGTGGCCGGCGCTTTCGCGCGTGTTGCCCAAAGGGTGAACTCGTTGGGAGTCCCGCCTTCAGGCGGTCTTCTCTTGCCCCAAACCGCCTAAAGGCGGGACTCCGAACGGGGCGGAGCCCCTGAACCGGGTTTGGGCAACACGCCCTGTAGATGCAATCAAGGAGGGCGACACAGCGCGGCTGGAGAGGATCCACCGCCTCTGGAACCAGGAGGACCCGCCGCCACCTTGAGCGCCCCGCAACCCGCCGAGCCCCGTGCCCAGCCCCTCTTGATCGCCGCTGGCCTTCGCTCGTCCTTCCCCAACGCCCTGGGGTAGCCCCCGAAGGGGGTGACCCAGCCGTAGCCCAGGGCGACCGAAGGGAGCCCTGGGACAGGAGCGCACCCCCATGGAAGCCCCTGAAAGGGGCGCTTCTCAGCGGCTGAATCGCCCCCTTCGGGGGCTCCCCGGCGCGCACGGCGTTCCCCAGGGCTCCCTTCGGTCGCCCTGGGCTACGGCTCGCTCGCCCGCGTTCGCGGGCTGCGAGGGCATGAGGAGTGGGCAAAGCCCCACACTGAGAGGGAGGGGCTCAGAAGCGGGTGTGCTCGGTGCGGGCGATGATCTCGTCCTGGAGGTCGCGCGAGAGGTCCGTGAAGTAGTCGCTGTAGCCCGCCACGCGGACGATCAGGTCGCGGTAGGCCTCAGGATGGAGCTGGGCCTTGCGGAGCGTGGCGGCGGTGACGACGTTGAACTGGACGTGGTGGCCGCTCAGGGCGAAGTAGGTGCGGACGAGTTGGGCCAGGCGCTCGATGCCCGACTCGTCGCCCAGGAGGCTGGGCGTAAGCTTCATGTTCAGCAGCGCGCCGCCCGTCTTGATGTGGTCCATCTTCGCGGCGGACTTGATGACGGCGGTGGGGCCTTTGCGGTCAGCGCCCTGCACGGGGCTGATGCCCTCGGAGAGGGGGACGCCCGCCTTCCGCCCGTCGGGCAGGGCGCCGGTGACGGAGCCGAAGTAGATGTGGCTGGTGGTCGGCAGCATCTCGACGCGGTAGTGGCCGCCCTTGGTGTTAGGGCGCCCGTCGAGCGACTCGACCAGGAGGTTGAAGGCTCGAACCATGATGGCATCGGCTAAGTCGTTGTCATTGCCATACTTAGGTGTGCGGTTGAGGAGGCGCTGGCGGAGGACGTCGTGGCCCTCGAAATCGGCGTCGAGCGCGGCCACCAAGTCGCCGAGGGGCACCGCCCGCTCGTCAAAGACGAGTTGCTTGACAGCGGCGAGCGAATCCGTAAGTGTCCCAATGCCAACGAATTGCACATAGGAGTTATTGTAGCGCGCCCCGCCGGCATTGTAGTCGCGCCCCCGCCGAATGCAGTCGTCCGTGACGACCGAAAGAAAGGGGGCGGGCATGGTGCGGGCGTAGAGCTGCTCGATGATGGCATTGCCCGTGAGCTTAACCTCAAGGAAATGGCGGACTTGTGTCGAAAAGGCCGCGAACAGGTCGTCGAAGGAGGGGGGGGAACCCGTCTGGGGGCCGAGCTGTTTGCCGGTGCGGGGGTCAACCCCGTTGTGGAGAGTTAGCTCCAGTATCTTCGGGAGGTTGAAGTAGCCTGTGAGGATGTAGGCTTCCTTTCCGAAGGCGCCGGTTTCGACGCAGCCGGAGCAGCCGCCGGCGCGGGCGTCCTCGATGCTCTTGCCCACCCTAAGTTGTTCAGCCACAACGGCTTCCACGTCGAAGATCGAGGGGAAGCCGTAGCCCTTCCGTATCACGCGGAGGGCGTGTTTGAGCAACTCGTCGGGGGTCTTCACCGAGAGCTGGAGGTTGCTGCTCGGCTGGAGCAAGTGCATCTCCTCGACGATGTCGAGGAGCATGTGCGACAGCTCGTTCGAGCCATCGGAGCCGTCGGGCAGGAGCCCGCCGAGGTTGATGTTGGCGAAATCGGTGTAAGTGCCGCTCTCGGCGGCAGTTACGCCGACCTTCGGCGGGGCGGGGTGGTTGTTGAACTTCACGAAGAAGGCTTCGAGCAACTCGCGCGCGCCGGCGGGCGTGAGCGAGCCATCGGCCAGGCCCTTTCGGTAGAAGGGCAGCAGGTGCTGGTCGAGGTGGCCGGGGCTGAACGAATCCCAGCCATTCAGCTCCGTGATCACCGCAAGGTGGCACCACCAATACATTTGCAGCGCCTCGTGGAAGTCGCGGGGCGCGTTGGCGGGCACGTGGGAGCAGATGGCGGCGATCCTCTCCAGTTCGGCCCTGCGGCGCGGGTCGGCCTCGCGGGCGGCCAGTTCGCGGGCGAGGGCCGCGTGGCGCTGGGCGAAGAGGATCAGGGCGTCGCACGCCACGTCCATCGCCGCCAGTTGCTCGCGCCTCGCGTAGGCATCGGGGTCGTTGAGGAAGTCGAGACCGGCGATGGCCTCCGCGATCTCCCGCTTGAAGTCCACCATCCCCTTGCGATACACCTTGCCGTCGAGCACCGTGTGGCCGGGCGCCCGCTGCTCCATGAACTCGGTGAAGAGCCCTGCGTCGTAAGCCTCGCGCCATTCGGGGCTTACGGCGGCGAAGATGCGGTCGCGCATGCTCCGCCCGCGCCAGTAGGGGATGATCCGCTCCTCGTAGACCCGCCGACACTCCTCCGACACGGCATAGCTGGTCTTGGGGCGCGAATCGAGGATGCGCAAGTCATCGAGGCTGTGACAGGTCAGCTCGGGGAAGGTTGGGACGGCTTTCGGCCTCGGCCCCCGTTCGCCCACGATCAACTCGTCGGGGCCGAGCCAGATGCTCTTGTGCTGGCACAGGTGGAGGAAGCTGCGTGCCCGCATCATGGGGGGCGACAGCTTCCCCTCGTTGGCCTGATAGAACTCCGTCATCAGGATGGCCCGTTCCTCGGTGATGCACGGCTTAGCATCGAGGCTGGCCTGCCTGAGTCTCGCGGTGCGCTCCGTCATCTCGCCCATTCCCTCGCAGCCCTGTCCTCCCACGCCGCTATTCTAGCGCACTCGCCGCGCAAAGGGAAGGGGGCAGGCGGAAAGAGCCTGCCCCCTTGGGGAGTGAAGAAGCAAAGACCGCCTGAACGGGCTGTCGATTTACTCGGGCACGAAAGCCGTAAGTATTTGGTAGCTCGAGACTTAGAGATTTCGCCCCCGGAATTGCTAAGTCCATGTGTACCAAGGACTTATGGATTTTCGGCCCGAGTAAATCGACAGCCCGTT
>VGYV01000010.1 GCA_016872855.1 Planctomycetota bacterium | reverse complement strand
CCTCACTCCTGAGTGCTCCGAGCCACACGCCTCGCTGAAACTACCCTCATTGTGCGGAGAAGCCCTTCTCCTATCAAGACCTGTCTCACAAAACCTCCCCCCAGACCACCCCGAATCCGACAGTCCCGGCGAACAATAGAGTAGAATGTCCCCTTTTTCGGGCCCGGAGGACGAGGCAGTTGGCGAGAAGTGCAGTTTAGGGCCTCTCGGCCATCGGCTTGGCGGCGTCGAGAAAGCAGTCCAGGCCCGTCGGGTTCTGCTCGAGGATGGTGCAGTAGGTCTGGAGCATCTCGGCCATGTCGGCGCGATGGCCGTCGCAGATGCGCCGCGCCTTCGCGCGGTCGTAGGAGTTCCCAACGGTTGGCCCGATGAAGCAGACGCGGCAGAGCCGCCAGAGCCAGCACGCGGCGCAGTCCTGGGCCAGGAACTCGTGGAATGCGGTGATGATGGCGTGCGAGCGTCGGGCGTCCACCCCGGTCGAGACGTGGCCCAGGCGGAGGTGGCTCCGCCCGTCCGCCTTCTCGCACGGGAAGAGGTTGCCGTCGCAGTCCACGAACAGCTTCTCCCTGCCTGGGATGCAGACGCCGCGGTGGATGGCGCGGTCGCGGGGCGAGGTGGGGAGGGTGCGGTTGCGCAGGGACCACATGGGGAGGTAGAAGCGCGCGGCGTGCATGGAGAACTTCAGGCGCCCCTTCATCTCGCCCAGGCGGCCCTGGCAGCCCAGCTCGATGAAGTCGGCCTTCAGCTTCTCGGCGCCGGTCAGCGGCCGCTCGCGGTAGGCCCGCTCGTACTCCCCAGTGTCGTCCGCCACGCGGGTGACGAAGGCGGAGGAGAGGTCCTTCTCGCTGAGCCACTCGGCGAGGCGGGCGTAGTTGGCCCCTGGGGCCGTGACCATCGAGAGGCGGACGTTGGTGCGGCAGAAGGCGGGGTGGCGGCGCTGGAACTCGTCGAGCCGAGCCGTCACGGCGTCGAATGTGCCCCTCCCCGACCCGGCGAACACGCGGTTGGCGTCGTTCACCTCGCGGGGGCCATCGAGGCTCACGAAGGTGGAGAAGTTGTTGGCCGCGAGGAAGTCCATCACCTCCGGCGTGAGCAGCGTGCCATTGGTGGTGACTGTGAGGACGAGGTCCTTGCCCTGGATCACCTTGCGCGCGTAGTCTGTGACCTTGTAGAGGAGGGGCAGGTTCAGGAGGGGCTCGCCGCCGAAGAAGCCGATGTAGACGACGTCGCGCTGGGACGAGTGGGCCTGAAGGTAATCCACGGCCTGGCACGCGGTGTCGAGCGCCATGTGCTGGTCGGCCCTGCCGCGGCGCCCAGGCTGCCGCCCCGAGTAGACGCAGTAGCGGCAGCGCATATTGCAGTCGCGGCTGGCCTCGAGGATGACTTGCGTGCACCCGGTCCCCAGCGCGGCCTCCACCTCGGCAAGGGTGGGGCCGGGCGACAGGGGGAGGTCGGAGGTGGGAGACAGAACGCCGCCGTGGCTCTCGCCGGCGAGCTCCTCGAGCTCGGAGGGAGAGAACTCCCCCTTGTCGAGGTAGCGGGCGAAGTCCTCGGAGATAGTGAGGACCTGGTTCGTCGCGGTGTCGTACAGGTAGTGGTTCGCGGCGGTAGCGAAGACCTTGTAGAGTGGCTTGCCGGGATTCGGCGCAAACACTGCGCGGATCCCTCCGTGGCGCCCCGCGGCGCCTCGTAGTCGGGCTCAGGTGGCGGCTGTCCGATGGCTAGGCTGTGTCCGACAATTCACTTCTTCCGCTCGGAACGCCCGAGGGACGCGACGGAATGTAGCCCACGGCGATGCTCTGAGAGCCGTGGGGTAACGAGGCACCCGCGGCCCAGCCCCCATAGTGGGGCGACGGAACTTCGGGCTGCGCAAGAGGTTCCGCCGCCCCGCTGCGGGGGCTACACGGTGTGCCCTTCTCCTTCCCCACGGTTCCGCTTCGCGTCACCGTGGGCTACACTCCCTCGCCCCATGCGGGGCTAACAGGCCGAGAGCCCCGGACAGTGAATTGTCGGACAGAGTCTAGAAGCTGAAGGTCTCGTAGGAGCCGGCCGACAGGAACCTGCTGCTGCCGCAGTAGGAGGCGCAGGAGCCGAAGCAGGACTGCCCCTCGACGGCGCCGGCGGCCTTGCCCTTGCCCTCGGCCTTGGCCTTGGCGGCGATGCGCATCCCCTCCTCGAACTTCGCCAGGCCGGCCGCGCCGAGCTTCTCCTTCAGGAACGCGCGCGGGTCGTTCTTCGCTGCCACTGCCAGTCCTCCTTCTTCAAGGCTGCGCCGTCGAGCCAGCGGCGCACACGACGCGCCGCTCGGCCGAACGGCCCATCAGGGGTGCAGACCCCATAGCGTGGGGCTTGCCAATCAGCAAGCGCACGCTGACTGTAGCAGGTTGCGGCGCGGTTGTCAATACCCGGCCTCAGGGAGAGTATGGCCCCCAGTTCTGGTAACCCGCATCGGCTGCGGTCGTCGTTGTCGTCGTCGTCCTCGTCCTCGAATCCCCAACCGCGAACCGCCCAGGACTCGACGAGGAGGACGAGGACGAGAAAACGGGAACCGGGGCGTTTGCCAGGATTGGGGGTCATAGCCCCTCAGGGACGGAGGCGGAGAGCAAAGTCCTTGAGGAGGGTCTTCAGCTCGAAGAGCCTCAGGTCGGGGTAGGCCCCGACGAGCAGGGCGCATAGCCCGGTGACTGTGGGGGTGGCGAAGCTGGTGCCCGTGACGTGGGTGTGGCCGCCGCCCGCGGCCGGCGCGAGCACGCCGGCGCCGCGGGCGGCGAACTCGATGGGCGGCGGGTCGAGGAACTCCAGGATGAACGGCGTGGGGAAGTCGCCCAGGGCGACGCTGATGCAGGAGGAGAACTCGGCGGGGAAGCCGTTGTCGGCGAGGGGCATGTTGCGCTTGGCCGCGACGACGATCTGGTTTCGGCGATAAGCCCGCTCGCACAGCTCGTGGAGCTGCGGGGCGAACTGGGCGACGCACGCGAGGCTGAGGTTGATGAGCCGGGCGTCGGCGGCGATGGCCTGCTCGAGGCCGGCCAGGAGCGCCGGGCCGCCGCCCAGGTTCCGCTCGTCCAGCACGCGGATGTCCAGCAGCCGGGCGTTGGGCGCGATGGCGGCGACGATGCCCGCCACCGACGTGCCGTGGCCGAAGACATCGTTGTTCCGCGGGCGGGGGACCTTGACGACGCGAGCCGACTTGCCGCGCGGGACGACCTTCCACGCCCCCACGACGCGGCGGCGCAGCGCGGGGTGTGTCGCGTCAACGCCGCTGTCCACCACTGCCACGGGCACGGGGGCCAGGCGGCGCCGGCGGAGGGCCTTCAGGTCGGCCTGGAGCGCCTGTTCGATGCTGCTCATGGCTGCTGCCCTTCGCACAGACCCTCAAGGGCTGCGAGCACGGCCCGCACCCGCGCGAGGCGCTCGGCGCGGCCCGCCGTGAGGCGGCCGACGCTTGCGACGATCTCCATCTGGAGCCGTTGCTCGCGCGTGCGGGCGCGAGGCGGCCGGCCGCCCTTGCCCAACTGTTCGAGGGCGGCGAGGCGCTGCTGCTGGTCCACGACCACGCCCGCCACGGTCGCGATCTTGCCGTAGAGCGCGGCGTCGGCCGGTGTGAACGGCGCGCCCGGACGGAATCGGGCGGCGGTGAGCACACCGATGGTCTCGCCGCGCACCAGCATGGGCGCGGCCAGGACGGCGCTGGGATGCGCATCGCTCGCGCCCTTGCGCTTCCGCTGGCGAATGCCTCGGAACGTGGGCGCGCCGAGCTGGACCTCGCCCGTGGCGACGGCCAGGCCCACCAGGCCGCGGCCCACCGGCACCCGCTGGCCGAGAAGCGTCTTCTCGGACTGGCGGCTGCCCGCCGTCATGGCGAAGACCAACTCGTTCGTCTTGCGGTCCAGCACCAGCAGCGAGCCCTCCTCGGCGTCCGCATACTGGCGACCGAGGTCCACCAGCAGGCGCAGTGTCGCCTCTTCGCTCGTCCGCGGCGCGACGCCCAGGTAGGTGTGCAGAACTCGGGTGCTCGCGTCCATTCGTCTTGTCCTCCTCTGGCTCGCTGTGCCAGCGCGTGCGAGTCTGCGCGACTCAGGGCCCCCCCCGGCGGAAGACTGCCTGAAGGCAGGACTCCGAACGGCGCCATCTGCGTTCGGAGTCCTGCCTTCAGGCAGTCTTGCGCCTCCGAACCGGGAACCGATCATGCCACGTTGGGTTGGGCCTCACTCTCATTGTATGCCGCGTCGGCGGTGCGCGCCAGGTGGCCGGAGACGGCGCCGAGGAGCTCGATGGCGATGGCGGGCTCGGCGTGGATGAGCTTCACGAGCGCGTCGCGGCCCAGGACGCCCAGCGTGGCCTCGGTCGCCGCGCGCGCGCCCACGGTGCGCCGCCCCTCGCCGAACATGGCCAGCTCACCGAAGACGCCGCCCGGGCCGGCCCTGTTCACAACTTCGGCCTGCTTCGCCTCGCCGCGTTCGACGAAGAACTCGACCTCGCCGCCGAGGACCGCGTAGAGGTCGCGGCCGGCCTCCCCACGGCGGAACAACACGTCGCCTGCCGGGCAGGTGACGAGGCGCATCTCGCGCGTCAGGAAGGCCAACTGGTCGCTCTTCAGCCCGCGGAAGAGCGTGGACATTGCGAGCTTGTGCTGGAGTTCGAGTCGCATCTCCTCCGGCCCGGCGGCCGCTGCGGCCGCGCGGGAGTCCGCGGTCGGCTCGCCATGCTCCTGGCGGAGCAGGCGGCGGAACACGCCGTCTTGGCGCGCCAGCTCGTCGTAGGTGCCCTCCTGGGCCACCTGCCCGCGGTCCATCACCACCACGCGGTCGCACTCGCGGGCCGTGCTGAGCCGGTGGGTGATCGAGACAACGGTTCGCCGCTCGAGGCGGGTGCGGATGAGTTCCAGGACCTGGGCCTGGGAGGCCTCGTCGAGGCTGGCGGTCGCCTCGTCGAGGAGGAGGAGGCAGGGGTTCTTCAGGAGCGTGCGGGCGATGGCCACCTTCTGGCGCTGGCCGCCTGAGAGGAAGCGGCCGCCCTCGCCGACCTGGAACTCGAGGCCGAGAAGGACGGCGGCGTCTGCCAGCCCCTCGTCGCGCAGCGCCTGGCGGAGCAGCCCCTCCACCCGCTCGGCGGCCCCGTGCAGTGTCGCGTTCGGATGGCCTTGCAGCAGCTCGTCGCGCAGCGGCCGGGCTTCGGCGGCGGGCTCGAGGGGCACGACGAGGCCCGGCGCGCAGCCTTCGAGCGCCTGGGCCACGCGGCGGCGCAGGGCCTCGAGACGCGAACGGATGGCCTCGGCCCCCCGGCCGCTCGGCGGCAGCGGGGCGTCGAGGCACTTGCCGAGGAGGTCGGCCTCCAGGCCCACGCCGCGGACCAGCGCGAGCAGCTCGGCATCGAGGTCCTCGGGGCGCCTCACGTGGCCGAGGCCCGCGAGGTCGAGGGGGCCGCGCTCGTCGCGCAGGGCGCGGTCGGATGGCCGCCGGAGGGCGAACAACAGGTTCTCGCGGATGCTGGTGTTGAAGAGCACGGGCAGTTGCGGCACCATGCCCACCCCGCGGGCCAGGGCGAGCATGTCGTATTGCTCGAGGGGGCGACCGTCCAGGAGGCACCGGCCCCCGCTCGGCTCCACGCCGCGCACGAGGGCCTGCATGAGGGTGGACTTTCCGCAGCCCGACGGGCCGCACACGGCCACGTGCTGGCCCGCCCCGATCCCCAGGCTCACGTCCCGCAGGATCGTGCGGTTCGGTTCGACGGCGACGGTCACGCGATCGAACGCGACGGCTGGGGCCTCGGCCGGCAGCGGCTCGCCCGGCGCGGCGGCCTCGAAGACGCACGGCCTCTCGAGGTACTCGCCCATCCGCCGCGCACTCTCGCGCGTCACCCGCCACTGGAGCACCTGCGACGCCAGCCGACTCACCGAGTCCTGGAACAGTTGCGCGAGGAGCATGAACTTGATGACGTGTCCCCAGGCGATGGCGCCCGACGTGGCGGTCCCCCGCGCGCTGGCGATGCAGAGCGCGGCGCCGACGGCGAACAGTGCCCCCCGCTGCACCGTGGCGATGAGGGGGTCCATCGCCTCGAAGAAGGCGCTGAAGCGGCCCAAGCGCAGCATGGCTTCCTGGTGGTCGTGGAAGGAGTCGTTCAGGTTGCCCTGGGCGTGGTCGAAGGCGCCGTGGTTGCGGATTTCGGCGACGCCTGCCACGGTCTCGCTGGCTCGGGCGCGGACGGTTTCCCAGCTCTCGCGCACCGTGTAGTTCATCGCCTGGATTTGGCGGTCGAAGAAGGCGAAGTAGCCTGAGAGGGCCGACAGGGCGACCATGCACAGCCCGAGCAGCCAGTTGTCCAGCAGCATCACGGTGCCCACGACCACGATGCTGGCCACAGCCAGCGGCGCCGCGATGAGCGCGCTGCTCCAGAACATCACCACGCGGTTCGTGTCCTCCATCGCCCGCGCGTTGATCCGCTCGACCTCACGGCCGCGGAAGAAGTCGGCCCCGAACCGCAGTATGCGTCCGTAGATGCGCAGCGTGAGCCTGCGGACCACCGACTCGCGGAGCGACACCTGCGCGCGCGCCCGCAGGTAGCTTATGGCCGAAAGCCCGAGCTGTGCCGCCACCAGCCACGCGATGGCTTGAAGCACCGGCGGCCACGACACCTGCTGCCCGCCGGTGAAGAGCTGCGTCAGGCGCCCCACCTGCCCCGGCAGGACCAGCGACAGGCCGACCCCCGCCAGCCCCAGCGCCCACAGCCCCGCCACCGTGAGCCGCCGCTCGGCGAACGCCCACGCGATGGCCGAAGAAGGACGGGCGCGCGCCCCGCCGGAAGAAGGATCCCCGGTCATGTCTGTCTCCCTTGCCCGTTCGGGTGGTGTGACGCCTCCCCCCCGATCATACGTCGTGGGAACGGCGTGTCAACCCCGCGCGGCAGCCGATGGTGAGGCGTCAGGGGAGAAGGGTGCGGTCCTTGCGGAGGTAGAGGACGTAGGGCAGCGTCTCCTCGAGACGCCACGGGTCGTAGTGCTGGTTGCGGAAGCGGTCCCACTCGCCCAGCGGTCCACCCCGCTCGGGGGCCTGGGGCAGGGCCGCCTCGGTGGTGACGAAGAAGGCCGGCTCGGTGCGGATGAGGGTGCGGACAATGTCGTCGAAGACGGCTGGGCCGCCGAAGAACTCGTTGACGACCCACGGGGCGTTGAGGGGCCTGTTGTAAAACAGGCGGTGGGCGGCCGGGCGGTCGGCCAGGACGTAAATCTGGGGGCCAACGCCCCACACGTAGATGGGGTGGCCTGGCGCCGTGCGGTCGCGGATCATGTCGGCGACGGATGCGGCGGCGCGCTCGGCGCGCGACTCGTCGCGCGAGGCGTGGGTGCGGAAGGCCCGGAACTCGGTGTAGACGAAGCCGATGGCCATGCCGACGGCGAGCAGGGCGAGGACGAGGCTGCGGGTCTCGAGGCGCCCCCGCGCGTCGCGGGTGAAGAAGCGCTCCGACGGATTGGTGGCAGCCAGAGCCGCGCCGATGGCGAGCGGAGGAACAGTCTGATGGAAGTAGGCCGCCTCGAGCTGGCGTGTGACGAGTGCGGCCGCCACTGCGGCCAGGCCCCAGAAGGCCACGAGCCGCGTGTGGCGGCTGAAGCCCATCGAGAAGGCGTGCAAGGCCCAGCCGCCCGCGAAAAGCCACAGCGCGCCCTGCTCCGGGGCCAGCGAGCGGATGACCTGCCAGTGATACGACGGCGTACGCATCGCCATCGGGAACCAGCGGAAGAAGACATTGTAGACGACCGTGCTGCGCCAGAAGTCGCCCAGGGCGCCGCGGGACCAGAAGTAGGCGGCGAAGGCGGCCATGGGCAGGAGCGCCGCGCCCAGGACGATGGCCGGGCGGAGGAGCCAGCGCTTCACGCGCTGGTTTGGCCCCTCCGCGCTCGCCGCGGCCCAGAGCACGATGGCCACGGCGTAGAGGAGCGCCGTGAGGTCGAAGGTCGCGGCGGCACCGCAGGCCAGGCCGCTGAGGGCGAGCGGCCCCAGCCGACGCCCCTCCGACCGCACCGCGGCCATCATGGCGAGGACGGTGAAACAGCTCACGGGCGGCCCCGCGCTCAGGCAGTCGCCCTGGACGAGGAAGGCGCCGCTGAAGAAGCCGCACACGCCGGCCGCCACGATGGCCTCCGTGTGGCCGGCCCAGGAGCGGACGAGGCGGTAGACGAGGAGCAGGGCCGCCAGGTCAATCAGCCACATCAGCGCGCGGCAGCTTTCGGGCATGGCCTCGCCCGGCGTGATGCGGACGGCTCGCCCGTCCCCGCCCAGGAGCAGGCGGAGGAACCCTTCCTCGACTGCGGCGCCCACGGGCGCGAGCCACCGCGCGGCCACGCCCGACAGGAGGCACAGGCCGGGGGGACGGTAGTCCCACGCATCGCGGTAGGGCGCCGCGCCTTCGAGCCAGCGCTGGCCCACGTAGGCCGTCGTGCCCGCCGACGTGCCCATCGGGAACTGCGTGAGCGGCAGCCGCACGGCCACGGCCAGGGCCAGGACCACGATGAGTTGCCGCACGGCGACCCGCCGGCCGGGGGAGGAGACCCGATTGCCGATTGCCGATTGCTGATTGCTGATTTCAGAATCCATCGGGCCTACCGGCCTCTACCGAAGTGATGACAAACGCCAGGCACGGTCATTCCGAGCGGAGCCTTGCGAAGTCGAGGAATCTCTCTTCTCCTAAGCCCCAAGAGAGATGCCTCGACTTCGCTCGGCATGACGGAGCTTACCACTTGCGGCTCCCAAACGACCAAGTGGGCAGGGATCCGTTGGCAGCGTACTGGTCCAACAGCTCGCCGAGGGTGATGAAGGCGAAGTCGGCGAGGAGGCGCGGCACCTTCACGCGAAAGGCGTCGAGCCGCGCGTAGTGGAGCACGCGGGCGCCGAAGCGCAGCGGCAGCCGCGGCTTGTCGGGGTCGAACTCCGGCGGATGGATGTACACGAGGGCGGGCCGGCCCGCTCGCCGGAAGCGCCGCATCGCCCACCGGACAAACCAGTAGGGCAGCAGACGCAGGTAGATGCCGCCCGCGAACGGCAGGTTGCGGAATGGGAAGCGGAGAACCGAGGGCGGGAACTCGGCGAGCTCGCGCCCCCCGGGCGTCCGCAGGCGGAAGGGGCGGCGCGGGGCGTCTGGCACGCCGTAGAGGCTCGTCCTCGTGGGGTAGAGGCTCGAGTCGTAGACCAGCCCCTCGTCGGCCAGGATGTCGAGCGCCCAGGGGCAGGCGCGGGTGATGGACCAGTAGGCGGCGCGGTAGCCGCGAATCGGGGTCTTCGCCTGGCCGCGGAGGAGACTGAGGGAGCGGTGGAGGTCGTCCCGGAACTCCTCGGGCGACTGGGTGTAGACGAGGCGGTGGGCGTAGCCGTGGCAGGCGATCTCGTGGCCCGCCGCCTCGATGGCGGGGACCAGCTCGGGGTGGCGCTCGGCCACATGGCCCAGGACGAAGAAGGTGGCCCGCGCCCCCCGCTCGGCCAGGCAGGCCAGGAGGCGCTCTGTGGCGGACGCCACGCGGTCCTCGTGGCGGGGCCAGTCGCTCGGCTCAACCTCCAGGACAGAGTGATACCAGTCCTCCAGGTCCACCGTCAGGGCGTTGGGCAGCCCCGATGGCATTTCCGATTTCCGATTTCCGATTGCCGATTTCAACCCCGGAACCCCTCTTCACTGCTCCCTGTGCTGCTCTGCGTGAGACTCGTTCCTTCTTCCTGGGAGGGTGAGACGGGTTGCATGGGGTGGGCGGGGCGCTTGATGCCGCGAGTGGCCTTCCAGAGGCGCCAGAGGTTCTTGAGGGTGCTCGGCACGCGGCGCAGGATGTTGACGGGGGCGGGCCGCTTCTCCTCGATCTCGAGGGGAATCTCGCACAGGCGCAGGTCGGCACGCTCCATGCGGATGACCAGCTCCGTCGTGAACACGTCGCGGTCCGTCTTGCAGGCGTCCACGAGTGGGCGGACGGGTGCGGCGCGGAACGCCTTGATGCCGTGGGTGTCGGTGCCGGTGAAGCGGAAGACGATTCGGAGGAAGAGGTTGAAGCCCCAGGTGATGAAGCGGCGGATGAAGGGCCGCCTGTCGCGGGCGCCGCGGGCGCGCTTCGAGCCGATCACCGCGTCGTACTTCTTCAGCAGCACGTGGGCGATCTCGACGAACGACACGTCGTAGAAGTCGATCTCGAAGCACACGATGTTCTCGCCGCGCGCCTCGCGGATGCCCATTGCGAGGGCCGCCCCGTAGTTGGGCACGGGGCAGCGGAGGAGGCGAACGGGGGGGAGTTCGCGGCTCAACCGCTCGCCGATCTCCACCGTGCGGTCCCGGCTGCCGTTCTCGCACAGGACCAGTTCATAGGGGATGCCGAAGCGGTCCACGCCCCCCACCAGGTCACGCACGCTCTCTTCGAGGATCTTCTCTTCGTTGTAGATCGGGATGAGAATCGAGATGGCAGGCGCGTTGTCAGCACTCAACGCAGTTGCCTTTCATTGGCGGGATGAATGGATGGGTGGATGATTGGATGAATGCCAGAAGGCAGCACGCAGACATCCATCCATTCATCCATACATCCATTCATCCACCCATCCCTTTGCCTTCCACCAGCAGCCGCTGGGCCGTCTCCCGGCCCTGGAGCAGCGCGTCCTCCATTGAGGAGTACTCCCACCGGCCGTAGCGGCCGATGGAGTGGATGTGGTGCTTCGCGAGGTAGCGCAGGATGGTGCCCGTCGCGCGGCGGTGATGCGCGTCGTAGGTCACGTAGGCGTAGGGGATTTCGAGCGGCCACTCGGCGGCGACGTCGCGATGGCTCCGCAGCCAGCCCATCTCCTTCAGCCCGTCGAGCACTTGGCGTCGGAGCATGCTGGGCATTTCTGATTTCCGATTTCCGATTCCCGATTTCAATCGGCAATCGGCAATCGGCAATCGGCAATGGGGTACGTAGGAGACCTCGCTCCACACGGCAGCCTGTTCTGGGGGTGCCATGGCGCGCGCGGCGTTGGAGAAGCAGCCGACGCGGTAGAAGGCGAAGCGGCGCTCCGGCACGTAGACCCATTGCCGCCCCTCCGTGCGGTTGGCGCGCAGGCCGAGGCTAAGAGCAAAGAGCGAGGCCCAGTGGAGCTTCGCTGCGGCGTCGCGAACACGGTCGGGCGCGCCCCGCAAGCGGGCCACCAGCTCGGGCAACGGCAGGGTGCTCACGAGGGCCGCGTAGTCGGCGCGGGAGCCGTCGGCGAACTCCACGCGGCGGCGGCGCAAGTCAATCCCCACCGCCTCGGAGCCGAGGGCGATTGGCCCGACGCGCGCGGCAAGGGCGCGAACAAGACTCTCAATGCCGCCCTGACACGGGTAGCGGAATGTGGCGTTGTAGCCTTCGCCGGCCGGCTTGTCGGTGAGCGCCCCCTCGATCACCTGTTCAAGCGACGCGGGCGGCACGTAGCGGCCCATCCACTCGGTGGTGAGGAGCCGGGGATGGATGCCCCAGAGCTTTTCGTTGTAGGGCAGCATGAAGTGCTTGGCAATGCCCTCGCCAAACGTCTCATAGACCCAGCGCTCGAAGCTGCGAGGGATTGCCGATTGCCGATTGCCGATTGCCGATTTCAATCTGGAATCTGGAATCTGCAACCTGGAACTGCGGCAGCAACGGGCCTGGATGTAGCCGAGGAGCACTTCCTTGACAGTCTCGACCGGCAGACCGAAGGTGTGGGTCTGGAAGGGGTAGCGGGTGAAGACGCCTTGCGACCAGATCCAGGAGCTGCGGATGACCGTGGCCAACTCGGACCCAAGGAGGCGGCTGGCCAGGCGCTTCATCTCAGGCGTGCGGAGGTGGAGGAAGTGGCCGGTGTAATCGAAGGTGAAGCCGTCGCGCGCCTCGGAGCGGCACAGGCCGCCTGGGCGGTCCTCGCGCTCGTGGAGCGCGAGGTCGCGGCACCCGCCCCGCCGCAAGTGATAGGCTGTGCTGAGGCCGGCTAGGCCAGCCCCAAGGATCACGACCATGCGAAGTACCCAAATCTCAAGTCACAAGTGCCAAGCAACTGTCAAGTGCTAAACCCCAAGTGCTCAAAGGAGCCGCTGGCTTGGCTGATTCATCCTCGATGCTTGGCACTTGCTTGCCACTTGCCCCTTGTCACTTGCTACTTCCGCCCTTGCGGCGGGGCCTGGTGAAGGCGAAGCGGAGGATGTGCCAGAGGGCCGCCAGGCCGTCGCGCCAGGTGATCTTCTTGCCGGCCGCATAGTCGCGACCGAAGTAGGAGACGGGCACCTCGTAGATGCGGCAGCGGAGCTTGGCGGCGCAGGCGACGAGTTCGGGCTCGATGCCGAACCGCTCGCTGCGCAGCGCGACGCCGCGCAGCACCTCGGCGCGGAAGACCTTGTAGCAGCACTCCATGTCCGTGAGGTTCAGGTTGTTCACCAGGTTCGAGAAGGTGGTCAGGAATCGGTTGCCCAGGTAGTGCCAGAAGTAGAGCACGCGGTGGGGCCCGCCGAGGAAGCGCGAGCCGATCACCACGTCGGCCACGCCGTCCACAATCGGCTTCAGCAGGACCGGGTAGTCGGCGGGGTCGTACTCCAGGTCGGCGTCCTGCACCAAGATGACGTCGCCCGTGGCGGCGTCGAAGCCGGTCCTGAGGGCGCGGCCCTTGCCGCGGTTCTTCTCGTGGAGCAGGAGGCGGAGTGTGGCACAGCCGCCCCCTCGGCTCCGCTCGGGGCAGGCCTCGGCTGTGCTTGCCGCAAGCTGCTGAAGGATGTCGCGCGTGCCGTCGGTCGAAGCATCGTCCACCACGATGATCTCGTGGGCGAGGCCCGTGGCCTCCACGCGGCGCAGGATTTCCGCAATCGTCTCCCTCTCGTTGTAGACGGGGATGACGACGGAGAGCCGGAGATTGCCGATTGCCGATTGCGGATTGCCGATTGCCGCGCGCCTCCAAGTAGGGCGTGCGAACTTGCACGCGGGATCGCCAATCCCCGCCGCCGCGTGTGCAGGTATGCACACCCTACACAAGGCCCAGGTCCGCGTAGAGGCCGAGAAGCTCGGACTCGGCCATCGCCCAATTGTATCGCTCGCGGCCCGCGCGTTGGGCGCGGGCCTGGCATTTGGCGAGGCGGCCCGGCTCGAGCAGCTCGCGGAGCGCGCGGGCCAGGGCCTCGGCGGTCAAGGCTTCGGCCACCACGCCGCAGCCCTCCTCGCGCACGATGCGGCCCAGCTCCCCGCAGTCGTTGCACACGACCGCCTTGCCCGCGGCCAGCGCCTCGAACAGCTTGTTCGGCGCGCCGTAGCGCGCGTTCGGATTCGCCGCGTCCAGCCCGTGGTACACGACGTCAGCCAAGCAAGTATACAGCGGGACGCGCGCGGGGTCAACAAAGCCCAGGTAGCGGATGCGGGGGCAGCGGGCGGCGGCCTCGCGGACGCGCGGGGCCAGCGTGCCGTCGCCGCCGACGAGCAGCGCCACGCCCTCCAGCCCCTCCACGGCGTCCAGCAGCGGCCCGATTCCCCGGTCGGCATTCAGCCAGCCGATGTAGGCCACAACCAGCGGAGCCGTTGTGGGCGGGGCCTCCGTGCCCCGCGCCTTCTCATCGCCCCTTTCGCGGGGGACAGAGCCCCCGCCCACAGGGGACACGCCGCCCACAAGCGCCTGGCGCTCGGCGGCCACGGCCGCGGGGTCGAGGGCGAACTCCTCGAGGGGCTTCCAGTTGCCCACCACCCACGTGCGGCGCGCCCCGCGGCGGCGCAGGTCGGCCTCGAGCAGCCCGCCCACCGTCAGCACCGCGTCGGCCCGGCCGATGAGGAGCCGCTCGACCCGGGCCGCCGCCCGACGAATCCAGCCGGCCACGTTGCCGCCGAGCATGTCGGCGTAGCTCTCGTGCGCATCGTAGACCAGGCGGCAGCCCTTGAGCGCCGCGGCCAGCCAGCCCACGGGCAGCGTGTTCAGGTCGTGGCAGTGGATCGCGTCGGCCCGCGCGCCCAGGAGGCGCCAGAGCACGCGCCACCAGAAGGCGAGGAAGTAGAGGGCCTGCATGGAGCCTCGGTGGTGTCGGCTGCGCGGCCCGAACCGCTCGACCCGCACCAGTGGCACGGGCATCTTGCCTGTGTTCACAGGCGCGCCCGTTGCCAGCAACGGGCTCCCGCCTGTGCCACCCCACCACTCGACGGGCGGCCGCTCCCCCTCGCGGTCCCAGGCCAGAATCGTCACGCGGCAGCCCGCGCGGGCCAGGCTCCGCGCCTCGTTCGCCACCCGAGGGTCGGGCAGGAAGGCGTTGTCGAGGAGCATGAAGATTTCCGATTGCTGATTGCTGATTGCTGATTGCTCCGGTCAGCGAACCGAGAATTCCACCTGGCCGAGCGAGCGAACGCTGGGTTTGGGATTGCCCAGGGCGCGAAGGGTGAGGAAGCGAAGCGCGAGGCGCATCATCCTCGTGCCGCGGCCCACTGATGCGGCGTCGCTCGTGCACAGGCGCAGGCTCAGTTCCGCGCGGCCGCCGGCCTCCCGCCAGCCCTTCGGCGCGATGACGAAGTAGCTTGCCGACTCCTGAGTCGGAGCCGGCATCGAGGCTGTGCCTAGCACAGCACCCTCCTTGCCGAGGAACCGCACATGCCACTCCAACGTGTCGCCAAGCTGAGGCTTTGGCACCGCCGAAGCCGCGGACAGCCATGGGGCGAGCGCGAGCAGTGGCGAACCATCCGTCGCTTGCAGTGCTGCGAAGGAGAGCGAACTCAGGCTGATTGTCCCGCCCAGCGTCCGCCCGTCCAGCCCCCCGAAGATGGTGGAACCTGCGGGAGGTCCCTGCCCCGGGCCGAACGCCACCAGAGAGCCGCAGAGCGTTGCCGGTCCTCTCTCCAGCAAGCTCCTGAAGAAGTCCTCGTAACCTAACGGGTGGGCGAGGGGCGCGAAGACCCGCGTCGTGCGGCTCAGCTTCTCCAGCTTCGCCTGGTCGTCCACATACTCGACGACGCGTCGGTCGGCGACGAAGCGCATCTGCTGGGCGTAGTGGAGGACGAAGGCGCTCTCCTCGTCGGGGGCCGTGTGCCGCGCGAGGTCGGCGGCCCAGCGGACCTGCTTGTGCCGAAGTGGTTCCCAGCGGTCCGCCTCGGTCACGACGTAGAAGGAACTGAGAAGCAGGAACAGGCCGCCCGCGGCGGCGAGGGCCGCGCGCCACCGTCCGCCTTTGCGGACAAACGGCTCGACGACGAGCGCCACAGTGACCACGATCGCGGGAAGGAAGAGGAGGTGGTAGTAGGGGTGGTTGTGGAAGAGCGCGGGGAAGGCAAGCGCGTAGGGCAGCGGCCAGAGCCAGAGGAGCACCACGTGCTGCTCGCGGCGGTTCTCGCGCGTCCAGGCGGCGGGCAGCGTCTTGCGCGCGAGCCAGAGGAGCGCCAGGACGCACAGGGGCGAAAGCTGGATGAGGAACCTGGTGAAGAAACTCACCGCAAGCGCCGCAAGCGGCACGCGGTCCGCATCGGGCGCGCTCCCGAGCAGGCTCCACGAGCGCTGTGCCTCGCCGATGGGCTGGAGCAGGTTGTTCTCCTTCGGGATGGCCCGCGCGCAGGCCATGAACCATGCGAAGAGGGCCAGAGCCACAACGGGCAGGGCGAGCATCGCGGCCCGCCGCGCCTTCGAGCGATAGACCAGCGCGTGGCCCGCCAGGGCGAAGCACAGCACGTAGGCCGGCCAGTCCGTCAGGAGGCCCAGCACACAGGCCGCGGCGAGGAGCGCGAAGTCGCGCCTCGCCCCCGTCTCGCAGTAGCGCAGGTAGAAGAGCGACGCCAGCGCGCACCAGAGGATAAGTGGGGGGCCGACGACGTCCGCGAACGCGCCGCCGTACTTCACGGCGATGGGCGCGGCGGCGGCCAGGATGGCGGCCCAGGCCCACGTGGTGCCCCCGCCCACCCGCTGCGCCAGGGCGGCCAGCACTCCCACGAGCGCGAGGCCGCAGATGAGGTGCGGCAGGAGCACGGCCCACGTCTGCGGCCCGAAGAGTGCCACGCTCGCGGAGCTGAGCAGGGGCACGAGCGGCGGGTGGTTCTGGTAGTAGACCCGCTCGTCGGGCGGCAGGACCGGCCCTGGCGACGAAATCTGGACGAGGCCGAGGCCGGGATAGCCGTACTTCAGGTAGTTGCGCGCCACCACGCCGTAGACGCCCACCTGGTGCCGCGGAATGTCCACAAGGCAGTTCCAGCGGCCCAGCAGGCCGTACACGCCTGCGACGGCCAGGAGCCCGAGGACCACGCCGCGGAACGGCATCTTCGCTCCAGAATCCATGCTATGTCCCCTTTTGCCTGCGCAGGAGAAGCGCGAGAGCGACGTCGCACGCCTCGCCGAGGGTGATGAGCACGCGCAAGGCGAGGGCAATCGCCGCGGCCAACGGCAGCGGCATGTAGGCCGAGAGCAGGGCCGCCGCCGTCCCCTCCAGGATGCCAATGCCCGCGGGCGCAATCAAAGTGATCAGCCCCAGCACCATGGAGAGCGCCCCGATCGCCGTGCAGTCCAGCACCCGCACGAACGGCAGGGGGTGGAAGGCGCGGACGAAGAGGTAGAGCGCCAGGCCGGCCAGGAGCCAGTAGAGGAGGAAGCCGAGTTCGAGGGGCAGCATCTGCCGATAGGACAGCCCCTCGACAACCACGCTGCGCCGCAGGAGCCTGCCGGCGAGCGCCATGGCCCGGCTCACGAGCCACGGGTGGACGGCCAGCACGCCCGCGGCGGCCACTGCTACGGCGGCCCAGCGTGCCGGCACCGGCAGCGGCTGCCCCGGCCCCGACAGGCCGATCCAGAGCGCGGTGATGATCGCCGCGCCGAGCACGTGCAGCACCTGCTCGTAGAAGATGCTCACCATGGCCACCCGCAGGCTCAGCCCCTCGCGCACGCTCAGGTAGGCCCTCGCGGCCACCAGCGCCGCCTTGCCCGGCACGTAGCGCCCCAGGGCGCCCAGCGTGAAGACGGCGTAGGCGCGCGGCACCGGGAGCGCTCCGCCCAGGGCGCGAACCACGGCGCGCCACCGCAACATGCCGACCCACACGTGGACGCGGAGGACGGCGAACGAGAGGAGGACGAACCACCAGTTGGGCGCGAGCGCCGCGGTCGGCAGGCGGCGCCACTGGCTCGCCACGACGGCCACGAGCGCGCCCACGAGCCCGAGGCCCAGGACGAGTCCCGCGGCCCGCCGCCACGGGCGCACGGGGGCAGCCGTCCCAGCGCCCCCCGTTGCCTCGCTCGGAAGCTCTGCCGCCATCGGTCCCCCTGCGTCACGGGAGGCAGAAGATGTCGCGGTTGCTCTCGACCCATCGCAGCAGCCGCAGAATCCCCTCGCGGTGGCGCACGACGGGCTGCCAGTGGAGCAGCCGCTCGGCCTTGGCGATGTCGCACACGAAGTAGTAGAGGTCGCCCAGGCGCTCGCCGCCGAAGCGGTATTCCACCTTTCGCCCCAGCAGCTCTTCGAGATAGGCCAGGCATTCGAGGAGCGAAATGGCGTTGGCCTCGCCGCCGCCAATGTTGTAGATGCCGGGCACGGGGTGCTGGAAGAAGGCGTGGAAGGCGGTGCATACGTCGCTCGCGTAGATGATGTCGCGCAGTTGCTTGCCCGTGCCGAACAGCGTGATGGGCTGGCGGCGCAGGGCGGAGATGATGAAGTGGGCGACCCAGCCGTGGTCTTCGCCGCCGAACTGGTTTTCGCCGTAGAGGCCCGTCAGGCGGTAGCTGGCGGCCTTGAGGCCGTAGCAATCCGCGTAGGTGAGCACGTATTCCTCGGCGGCCCGCTTGGAGGCGTGGAGCGGCGTGAGGGCGCCGGTCATCACCGGGTGCGATTCGTCAATCCCCGCCGGCTCCCGCACATAGCGCGTCGCCGCCTCCGTGAGCGAGGCGTTGATGCCCGTGCCGTAGACGTGGATGGAGGCGCAGGAGACGATGGGGACGGCGAGCGCCCTGGCGGCTTCGAGGACGTTGAAGGTGCCGAGGACGTTGGTCGTGAAGTCGAGGCGCGGGTCGGTGACGGAGATGGTCATGGCCGGCTGAGCGGCGGTGTGGATGATGTAGTCGCAGCCCGCCGCGGCGGCCAGGAGTGCGTCGGCGTCGCGGACGTCGCCCTCGATGAGCCGCACGCCGAGCTTCGAGAGCAGGTCCCAGTTGTGCCGCCGGGCCAGCTCCGCGTTGTAGCCCGTGCGGGCCAGCTCGTACTTCGTCATGCTGTCGAGCGACACCACGTCCCATCCGAAGTTCCGATAGAACGCGCAGACGTGGGAGCCGAGGAACCCGCAGCCGCCGGTGACGAGGACTTTCATCTGCACCTCCAGAGACACGCGGAGTTGGGAGCAATGGACACGGTTCGTAGTGCGGCCTTCAGGCCGTATGGGGGCGAGGATACGGGCTGAAGCCCGCACTACGAACAGGCACCCCGGCGAAGGGGCACATCACGGATACTCCGAACCATTCCATTCAGACGGAAAGGAGCCCTTCATCGGTCACGATGGCGCGGTGGAGCCTTGCGCCGGAGTCCACCGCGGCGCCGGGGAAGACGAGGCACTCGCGGAGGACGGCTCCCGCGCCCACGCGCGCGCCGGAGCAGACGACGGACTGGGCGATGTCGGCGCCTTCGCCCAGCTCGACCTGTCGGCCGACCAGCCGCTCCAGCCCCTTCGCGCGCAGGAGCGACAGGTTGATGTCGAGCAGGTCCTTGGGATAGGTCACGTTCAGGTCGGCCTCGACGCACGTGCAGGCGCGCACGTAGTAGCCGTCGTCAATCAGAATCTGGATGCTGTCGGTGATCTCGTACTCGTCGCGCATGGCGGTGCGCGGCGTGCGGCGGATGGCGTCGAAGATGAAGGGGCGGAAGAGGTAGACGCCGACGCCCTTGATGCGGCTCTTCGGGTGGCGCGGCTTCTCGATGACGCGGGTGGCCCGCCCCGCGTCGTCGCTGATGATGCAGTAGTTCCGCTGGAGCGCGGCTATCGTCCTCTCCTCCACGGCCCCCAGCACGGCGTCCACCTCGGGGTTCTGGAAGGCGTCGAGCATGTCGCCGATGCGCGGCGCGTCGAAATAGATGTCGCCCAGGAAGAGCATGAACGGCCCGTCGAGGCGGCGTTCGAGGGTGCCGACGCAATGTGCGATGCCGAGGCGCTGGCGCTGCTCGACGTAGTGGATTTCGACGCCGCTGGGGGGCATCCGCTCGATCTGGCGGACGACCTCATAGCCTCGGAATCCGACGACGATGAATGCCTTGCGGATGCCGAGGGAGGCCATGATGCGGAGCTGGTGGTAGACGATCGGCTCGTCCAGGATGGGCAGGACGACCTTCGGCAGCGCGGTGGGCAGGATGCCCATGCGCGTGCCGCGGCCGGCGGCCAGGATCACACCCGTCAGGTCGGCGCCACTCGGTCCCATGTGAGTGCCTTTCCTCGAAGCGGCCACTGGCCGCAGCCAAAGGGGATGATTGGATGGGTGGATGAATGGATGCTTGCCCGACACCCATCCACCCATCCAGTCATCCACTCATCCTCGCACCGGTCCGCGCAGGCGAAACACCAGCCACGACCAGAGAGGCTAGGGCTTCGCGGTCGGGGCCTTCTCGCCCGCCTTCCACGTGCTGATGTGGCCGCTGGAGGGCGGCGGGCCGAAGAGGCCCTTGAAGCCCCCACACAGGGAGGCCCAGCCCAGCCACACGCGCGAGGGGCGGAATGTGACCAGGCCGGCCAGGAGCGTGGCCGCCCACCAGCCGAACGCTATGGCGATGGAGCACCAGGCGTGCGGCTTGAGCGGGTACTTGCGCGACAGGTGGCGCATCCCGGCCCGTGCGCCGTGGGCGCGCTTCCTGACGAACGCCGCCCAGTCGGGCAGCGTCTTGTGATAGACCAGGGCGTCGGGCAGGTAGACGATGGTATGGCCGGCGAGCATGAGGCGGAGCGCGAAATCCATGTCCACCGCGTAGTTCGCCCCCTCGTCCCATCCGCCGAGGTCGCGTGCGATGGCCGCGGGCACGGCGAAGTTCAGGCCGCGGCAGCGCCGCCAGGGCATGGCCTTGTTGTAGAAGCTGGGCGGCCACACCTCCACGTGCATCGTCCGCTTCACCCCGAGGGGCACGCCCTCGCCGTCGGGTAGCACGCGCCCCGCGAGCATGCCGGGCCACTTTGCGGAGCCTTCCACGTAGGCGCGAATCCAGCCCGGGCTGGCCGTGCAATCGTCGTCGCACGAGACGATCAGGCTGCCGCGCGCCGCCTTGAGCATGGCGTTCATCTTCGCCGCCTGGGGCGCGGGTACGCCGCTGAGGACGCGCACCCGCTGGTCGCGGGCTGCCAACGCCTCGATCACCTCGAGCGTGTTGTCCGCCGAGCCCCCTTCGGCCAGGAGAAGCTCGAAGTCAGCGAAGTCGTTCGCCAGGATCGCCTCGACGGTCCGCGTGATGCGCTTGGCGCAGTTGTAGCAGGTGACGAACACGGACACGCGCGGGCTGTCGGCCACCATCGCCTCTCCTGACGCGGCCATGCGCCGCCGCGTGTCGGCCTTGCGGGAGCCGGAATCCTCAATGATCATATCCCCAAGGTGCGCCGGATGCAAGAATGGGCTTGCTATCTGAGGGCGAGGGGTTATAATGGGATGATGAGGCCATGGCGGGGATAACCGGGAGACTCTGGGGCGGCATGAGGGGGCGACGGTCCGGAGGCCGGGCTGTTGGGCCGCTCATTCGAGGTCCGCTCCATATGGACGCCGTGGCTGCTTCCACCCAGTCCCGCGGTTGCCGCAGACCGAAGGAGACCGAAATGGCGCCTTGCCGCCAAACCGTGGCCCTGAGCATCCTGGTCGTGTTGTGGGCCGCCGGCGAGGCGGCGCTGGGTGCCGCGGCGCCCCAGAAGCTCGTGGTGCCCTATACCTTCGACGCCCTGCAGACGCTCGGGGCGGGGGACTACACGCGGGTGTCGGTGCGCGGCTGCGCGCGCTCGCGGCGGGTGGGCGAGCCGACGCTGCCGCTGCGCGTGGCGCGCCTCGTGCTGCCCCCAGGCAGCAAGGTGACGGGGGTCGAGGCCCGCCCACTGGCGGACGTGCGGACGGTGGGGATCGGGCGGCCGGTGGAGTTCGGCCGCGTGGCCATCCCTCTGGGCAGCAACGAGGCCCGCGTGGCCGCGGCCCGCGCCGCCGACAGGCCGAAGCCCGAGGTCTATGCCTCCGACCAGGCGTATCCAAGGAACCAGGCCGAGCTGCTCTCCGTGCAGCGGATGTGCGGCTACGACATCGCCTTCGTCCGCCTCTCCCCCGTCCAGTACTCGCCGAAGGCCAACCGGCTCCTCTTCTGCCCGCGGCTGGAGCTGACGGTGCACGTCGCGCCGCAGGGCGGAGCCATCCCCGCGTTCCGGCCGCGAACCGCGGACGCGCGCCGCGTGGCCGCCGCGGTGGACAACCCTGAGGCCCTGGGCGGCATTCCGCCCGACGGCGGCGCGGCCACGACGGGCGGAGCAGTCCCAGCCGACGGCCCCTACGACTACCTCCTCGTCACCTCGACCACTCTCTCCACCACGTTCCAGACCCTGGCCACCCACAAGGCCGGCCTCGGCCTGGCCGTCAGGGTGGCGACGATGGAGACCGACGTCGCCGGCCAGCCCGGCGCCGACACCCAGGAGAAGCTCCGCAACTACATCAAGTACGCCTACGACAATTGGGGCGTCCAGTACGTCCTCCTGGGCGGCGACGTGAGCATCATCCCGGCGCGCGGGGCCTACGGACACGTGTCCGGCGCCGCCGCCCTGGGCGACTACTACGACGACACTATCCCCTGCGACCTCTACTACGCCTGCCTCGACGGCCCGTGGAACAACGACGGGGACGCCCGCTGGGGCGAGCCGAACGACGGCGCGGGCGGGGGGGAGGTTGACCTGCTGCCCGAGGTGTACCTTGGCCGCGCCCCGGTGGAGACCGAGGCCGAGGCGCAGCGGTTCGTCAACAAGACCATCGCCTACGAGAACAACCCGCACCCGAACCCCGACACGGCGCTCCTCCTCGGCGAATCGCTCGGCGGCGGCGCGCAGGGCGGCGACGGCCTCGACCCGCTCCTGCCCCACCTTTCGGGCTACCTGGTCAACTGGCTCGACGACCGCGTGGCCGTCTGGAGCGGCACGAGCGACTGCTTGCCCGCCCTGAACGCCTCGCCCCACCTCGTCGCCCACTCGGGCCACACCAACTGGAACTACGCCCTGCGCCTGGGCAACGGCAACCTGGCCTCGCTCACCAACCCCGGCCTCTTCCTCGCGCACAGTATCGGCTGCTATCCCGGCGCCTTCGACTACTCGGACGCCTTCGCCGAGGTAATGAACATCGGCAATGCCGCCGGCGCATTCGCCGTCGTCATGAACTCCCGCTACGGCTGGTACAACCCCACCTTCGAGTGGATGTTCAGCGGCGAGTTCCAGGAGACCTTCTTCGACAACCTCCTCACCAAGACCTACCACAATGTGGGCGTCGCGCACCAGCTCTCCAAGGTGGACATGGTCGGCCAGGTCGAGCACGTGGACGACGCCGACGGCATGGTCTACCGCTGGTGCTACTTCGAGATCACCCTCTTCGGCGACCCCCACACCCCGATCAAGACCGACACCACGCCCAGGAACCTGCGGGTGCGCTCCTTCAACGCCACGCCGACGGTGAACGACTACTTCACCGGCCTCACCGTCACCGTCAGCCCGCCCCCTGATGGCGTCACTGAGTTCACCCGCACCTACGCCCACGGCAGCGCCGTCACCCTCACCGCGCCCCAGACCTATGGCGGCATCGTCTTCCGCCGCTGGCGCCTCGACGGCGTGGACCAGCCGATGGGCCAGCGCATCCTCGCCCTGACCATGACCGCCAACCGCGACGCCGTGGCCTACTACGCCGGCCCCGGCTTCGTCATCACCCCAACGTCCGGCCTGCAAACCACCGAGGCCGGCGGCACCGCACAATTCACCGTCGCCCTCTCCACCCAGCCCACGGCCAACGTCACCCTGCCCCTCGCCTCCAGCGACGCCACCGAGGGCACCGTGTCGCCCACCAGCCTCACCTTCACCTCCGCGAACTGGTCCCAGCCCCAGACCGTCACCGTAACCGGTGCCGACGACCTGCTGGTGGACGGGAACGTGGACTACACCATCATCACCGGCCCCGCCACAAGCAGCGACCCGGCCTACAACGGGATGAACGCCGCCGACGTGTCGGTGACGAACGAGGACAACGACGGGCAGGTGTTAGCCTTCGACTTCGGGACTGCGACCTCGCCCCTGGCGACGGGGTACACGCGGGTGGCCAACACCACCACGTATTCCCCTGTCGTGGGCTACGGCTGGCTCAGTGGCACGATCAGGGCGGCCGACCGCACGATGACCGACGCGCTGCGGCGCGACCTCAATTACACGACGGACGGGACGTTCGTCCTGGACGTGCCCATCGGCACGTACGACGTCACGGTCACCATGGGCGACAAGTCCGTCGCGCGCGACCAGATGGGCGTGTATCTCGAAGGCGCGCTGGTTGACTCTGTGACTCTGGCCGTGAATGTCTTCGTCAGCCACGCCCACCGGGCGACCGTGGTGGATGGGCAGTTGACCGTCCGCTTCAAGGACCTGGGCGGGGTCGAGTTGCACTCCGCCGTGAATGCCATCGAGGTGCGGCGCGTGGCCGCCCAGCCAGGCATCACCCTCGTCCCCACTAGCGGCCTGCTCACCACCGAGGCGGGCGGAACGGACCAGTTCCTCGTCGTCCTGGCCGCGGCGCCCACGGCCAACGTCACCATCCCCCTCTCCTCCAGCGATCCGAGCGAGGGAACGTGTTCCCCGACGAGCCTCACGTTCACCCCGTCCAACTGGGACCAGCCGCAGACGGTCACCGTGACAGGCGTGGACGACTCCTTGCTTGATGGAGACGTGGCGTACACGATTGCCACCGGCGCCGCGACGAGCAGCGACCCGGCCTACAACGGGATGAACGCCGCCGACGTGGGGGTGACGAACGAGGACGACGATACGCTGCGGCTGTTCTTCGACTTCGGGACCACCACGTCGCCGGTGGAGGCCGGCTACACGCGCGTGGCGAACACGACCACGTACAGCGCGGCCCTGGGCTACGGGTGGGCCAGCGGCACGATCAAGGGCGCCGACCGGACCATGAGCGACGCACTGCGCCGCGACTTGAACTACACGACGGACGGCACGTTCGTCGCGGACGTGCCGGTCGGCACCTACGACGTGACGGTCACGATGGGCGACAAGTCGGTCGCGCGCGACCTCATGGGCGTGTACCTCGAAGGCACACTCGTAGACACCGTGACTCTCGCCATGAACGAGTTCGTCACCCACACGCACCGGGTGAGCGTCGTGGACGGCCAGTTGACCGTCCGCCTCAAGGACCTGGGCGGGGTCGAGTTGCACTGCGGCGCGAACGCCATCACGGTGACGCGGGTCGCCGCGCCGCCGGGCATCATCATCGTGCCCACCAGCGGCCTCGGCACGACGGAGGCGGGGGGGACGGACCAGTTCATCGTCGTCCTGGCCGCGGCGCCCACGGCCAACGTCACCATCCCCCTCTCCTCCAGCGACCCGACCGAGGGCCACTGCTCCCCGACCAGCCTCACCTTCACCCCGTCCACCTGGGACCAGCCCCAGACCATCACCGTGACCGGCCTCGACGACCCCGTCATTGACGGGGACGTGGCGTACGCCATCGTGACGGGCGCGGCGACGAGCAGCGACCCCGCCTACAACGGGATGAACGCCGCCGACGTGGGGGTGACGAACGAGGACGACGATGGGTTGCGGCTCCTCTTCGACTTCGGGTCCGCGACCTCGCCTGTGGCGCCGGGCTACACGCGGGTCGTGAGCACCACGCTGTACGCCCCGGCGCTGGGCTACGGCTGGCTCAGCGGCACGATCAGGTACGCTGACCGCACCATGAGCGACCCCCTGCTGAGGGACCTCAACTACACGACCGATGGCACGTTCGCCATGGACCTGCCGGTCGGCACGTACGACGTCACGCTCACGATGGGCGACAAGTCGGTCGCGCGCGACCTGATGGGCATGTACCTCGAAGGCGCGCTCGTGGATACCGTGACCCTGGCCGCGAACGAGTTCATCACCCACACACACAGGGTGAGCGTCCTGGACGGGCAGTTGACCGTCCGCCTCAAGGACCTGGGCGGCGTCGAGCTGCACTCCAGCGTGAACGCCATCGCGGTGAACCGCGTGGCGGCGCAGCCGGGCATCATCGTCAACCCCACCAGCGGCCTGGCCACCACGGAGGCGGGCGGAACGGCCCAATTCGTCGTTGTCCTCGCGGCGGCCCCGGCGGCGAACGTCACGATCCCCCTCTCCTCCAGCGACCCGACCGAGGGCTCCTGCTCCCCGGCCGGCCTCACCTTCACCCCGTCCGACTGGGACCAGCCGCAGACCGTGGCCGTGGCCGGGGTGGACGACACGGACATTGACGGCGACGTGGCCTACACCATTGTCACCGGCGCGGCGACGAGCAGCGACCCCGCCTACAACGGGATGGACGCCGACGACGTGGGGGTGACGAACGAGGACAACGACGGGGTGAGCTACAAGTTCGACTTCGGTACCGCCACCTCGCCCGTGGAGGCCGGCTACACGCGCGTGGTCAGCACGACCACGTATTCCCCGGCCCTGGGCTACGGCTGGCTCAGCGGCACGATCAAGGTCGCTGACCGCACCATGACTGATCCGCTCCGGCGGGACCTCAACTACACGACCGACGGCACCTTTGTCGTGGACGTGCCGATCGGCACATTCGACGTTGTAGTCACGATGGGGGACAAGTCTGTCGCGCGCGACCAGATGGGCATCTACCTCGAGGGCACGCTTGTGGACTCCGTGACCTTAGCCATGAACGAGTTCGTCACCCACACATACCGAGTAGACGTGACGGACGGGCAGTTGACCGTTCGCCTCAAGGACCTTGGTGGCGTCGAGTTGCATTCCGCCGTGAACGCCATCGAGGTGAACTGTCTGGCGGCCACGCCCGGCATCATGGTCAACCCCACAAGTGGCCTTCGCACGACGGAGGCGGGTGGAACGGCACAGTTCATCGTCGTCCTCTCCGGAGCGCCTTCTGCCAGCGTCAGTATCCCGCTGTCCTCCAGCGACCCGACCGAGGGCTCGTGCGCCCCGACGAGCCTCACCTTCACGACCTCCAATTGGAACCAGCCGCAGACCGTCACCGTGACCGGGGTTGACGAGACGGAGATTGACGGGGACATGGCCTACACCATCGTCACTGGCCCCGCGGTCAGCAGCGACCCCGTGTACAACGGGATGAACGCCGACGACGTGAGCGTGACGAACGAGGACAATGACGGCGTGAGGTACGCCTTCGACTTTGGCATGGCGACGTCACCCGTGGCGCCTGGCTATACGCAGGTCACAAGCACGACGCTGTACGCCCCGGCGCTGGGCTACGGCTGGCTCAGCGGCACGATCAAGGTCGCCGATCGCACCATGGCCGATCCGCTCCGGCGGGACCTCAACTACACGACTGATGGCACGTTCGTCGTGGATGTGCCGGCTGGGGGCTTCGACGTTACGATCACCATGGGGGACAAGTCTGTCGCGCGTGACCAGATGGGAATCCACATCGAGGGCACGCTAGTGGACACGGTGACCTTGGCCATGAACGAGTTCGTCACCCGTACCTACCGGGTGGACGTCACCGATGGGCAGTTGACCATACGCCTGAAGGACCTCGGGGGGGTGGAGTTGCACGCCGCAGTAAATGCCATTGAGGTCGCAATGGTAGGCGTTGGCGGGTTGGGTGCTGCTGCCGCGGCCCCGGTCGGGGAGCCGCTCTCACTCGCCGTGCTGCCCGAGCGTGGCGTAGCACCGCTCGAGGTCACGGCCATTGCGGCCGGCGGCCCGGCGGGCGCCGAGTGCGTACTCGACTTCGGCGACGGCTCGACGGCCCGGGGCTCGATGGCCGTCCACACCTATCTCTCCCCAGGCACCTACACCGTGACCGCGCGCGCGGGCGGCGCCGTCGCGCAGGCCACCGTCGTCGTCACAGAGCCCGCATCGAGGAAGTGACACCGGGGCCGCATTCGTAGGCGGGGCGTCTCTGCCCCGCGGGTCAGCGCTTGCGGAAGGCCAGCAGCGTGGCCCCGCGGAAGGGGATGCGCTGGGTGAGGGCGAGGCCGGCCAGTTCGCGCTCGAAGGCCGGGAAGGACCGCAGCCGTACGTAGAAGGCGGTCCGCTGGTCCCTGTCGCACACCGGGCTGATGAGCAGCAGCCCACTCTCGGCCAGGCACGCCTTCAGGTTCGCCATCGCGCGCGAACTTCGCGTCGTCCACGATGTGCTCCACCACGTCAATCATCAGCACCAGGTCGTAGGGGCCGCCGGGGGGCATCAGCCGTCACGTCGCGGCGCTCGAACTGGAAGGCTGGGAACTCGGCTCGGAGGCGGGGGAACTGCGCGTCCGTGATGTCCACGCACGTGCAGTGCTGCGCCCCCTGGCTGGCGAGGAGGCGGGTGTAGAAGCCGTTGCCACAGCCGACCTCGAGGACGCGGGCCGAGGCGAAGTCCACGCCCTCCTTGCGGCACAGGGCCAGGAGGGCCTCGCCTGCCGCCTGGTACATGGCGCGATTTTCCGCCTCGGTGTAGCCTTCGTCGCCCACGCCCCGGAAGGCGGCGCCGTGCCTGCCGAAGCGGTCGGACCAGTAGGCGGCGGCATCGTAGTCGGTGCCCCGGGCGTAGCGCCAGCGGTCCACCGTGAGCTTGCGGAGCGCGCGGGCGGTGAAGCTGAGCGGGTGCCGCAGGAAGCGGCCGAGCATGCTCGCGATCACGCCGACTCCTTCCTGCACAAGACTACCAGAGGACCGGCCCATCGTCAAGCGGCCCACGCGCCTGACCGCAATACACTTGCGGGAAGCGGCTGTTCTGCGTATCCTGGTAGCGATACCGGGGACAGGGCCGGGTGCCAGGCGTGACCCGCAGCGCCCGGCGCGGTTGGCCTAACCTGCAGCCTCGGAAACTCGAAGTTCCCGAGACTGGTCGGGGAGGTTTGGAGGGGAATACGATTCCCCTCTAAGGGGTGACAGCGGAGCGACGCGAGCCGGCGCAGCGTCGCGGAGCACAAGAGGGGCGAAAGCCCCTATTGGAACTTTGCGACGCTTTGGGAGCTGAGTTCGACAGGAGAAGGCATGCGTTTCGGAAGCGTGGTGGCGGTGCTGGTTGCGGGGCTGATGGGCGGCGCGGCGCCCGCCGCCGAAAAGTCGCTGGTATTGCCGGCGAACATGAAGGCGCTGAATTGCGCGATGCCGGAGAAGGAGAATCGCTTCCTCGGCAGCAACGCCCCAGGACAGCTCTTCCTGCCAAGCGAACCGGTGACCGTGCGGCTGGCGCTGAAGAAGTCCGATGAGCCGCTGGCCATCGAGATTCAAGAGATCACGACGCGCGACCCCGAGCGGAAGATCGCGGGGATGGAGGGCTTCACTGACACCGCCGGCCACGCGCCCCTCATCGGCCTGGAGGGCAAGCCCATCGTCCACAAGCTCAAGGTGGCGTTCGGCGACAAGCCCGAGGCCGAGGTCGAGGTGAGGAAGCTCCCCGTGCCCGAGCGGCTGGGCACCTACGCCCTTATCCTGCTGCGGGGCAAGGGGCGCCAGTTCCTCGGCACCGTGGCCCGCGTGGCCAAGCCGAAGGCGGGCGGCAACCTGGAGAACACGCCCGTCTTTGGCGAAGCGGGTTTCCTCGACAGGCCCGAGCGCTTCGCCGACCGCGCCGCGGCCTATCAGAGGATGGGCGTCCACGGACTCCGACTCGAGATAGGTTGGAACGAGCGCAAGGACGGCACGTACGACTGGGACCGCCTCGACAAGTATTTCGCGGCGCTCGAATCGGGCGGCATTCAGGTGATGATCACCCTCGGCGCACACCCCCAGTGGGCCTGGCCATTCAGCCCGATGCAAACGCCCGCCAACGTGAGGCCGGGCTGGGACGGCAATCCCTACTGGGGCCAGTGCGACTGGCTTTGCGACCCGAAGCTGTATCCGCGCTACGGCAAGTGGATCCGCGCCTTCTGCGAGCGCTACTGGCGCGGCGGCAAGGGCGCGCTCTGGGGCATTGACAACTTCAACGAGCCCTGGGAAGGCGGCGGCATCAGCGGCTGGGCACGCGACTGCGTCCAATACCGCGCCATCCAGAAGCTCATCGCCGAAAACGCCTACGCCGTGGACCGCCGCATCAAGATGTGCGCCGCATCCTCAATCATGAACACCGAGGACAAGTTCTACTCCGACGGCTCGCGGGAGTTCGACCAGTTCGTGGACGTGTTCACCGACCACTACGTCGTGCCCTCGATGTGCTACGGCCCGATGGTGGCGAAGGCGCGCGGAAAGGAATCGGTGGAGACCGAGACGTGGTTCGTCAATAGCGAATACCTCCTGCCTCAGGGAATGTGCCAGTTCATGGCCGCCGGGCAGCTTCGCCTGTCGCCCTGGCACCAGCGGGTGCTCTATGATGGCGTGCCGGGCGTGGAGGACCAGTACCACGTGCCCACGCCCGTGTGCGCGGCGACGGCAGCCTTCAACGCCTTCGTCACCGGCAAGCGTTTTGAGAAAATCGTCTTCCGCGACCACCTGCCCTGGGTCTTCCAGTTCGGCAAGGACGACGACCCCGAGGCCCTGCTGGTGGTGTTCGGGCAACTCATGAGCATCGGCGGCAACGACCCGCGCGAGCGGGTGTGGTGGCAAGTGGACTCCGTGCCCGGCGGCACGATGACGGTCCGCAACCGAGATAGGCTGCTCCGCTTCTTCGACCTCGCGGGCAACCCCCTCTACGAGCGCCAGCGCGAGGTGAAGCTCCCGATGAGCATCTTCCCCACCTACATCACGTGCGCGAAAGGCCCCAAGGCCGCCGCCGCACGCCTCAAGGAGGCTCTCATCGAGGGCAAGCGGCCGGTCGAAATCCTGCCCCGCGACTTCGCAACCCGAGTCGGCCACGGCGCCAAGCTCACAGTTGGCCTCCACAACTGCCTCAACCGCGCCATCACCGGCACCCTTGCCGTCAAGGCCCCCGAAGGCATCGCCCTCAAGGCCGCGGCGCAGAAGGCCACCATCGCGGCGGGTGAGACGAAGCTCCTTGACTTCGAGCTGGCCTCGGCCGCGCCAAACCCCCTCAACGCCTACCCCTTTGCCTTTGCCTTCACCAGCGACGCCGGCAACGCCGAGTGGCAGGAGACCCTCAACGCCGCCATCGCGCCCAAAGGCACGAAGACCGTTGACGGCAACCTGGACGACTGGAAGGACATGCCCGGCGTGACCGTTGTGGCCAAGACCGAGAAGGCCGAGATCACCGAACTCCTCCGCCGCCCCTGGCTGGAACTGCGGGACAAGGCGCCCGACGGCTCGTTCGCCGAGTTCAAGCTCGCCTGGGACGAGCGCTTCCTCTACCTCGCAGCCCGCGTGAACGACCCGACGCCCCAGGCCGACGCCCCCTCCTTCGCCGCCCGCAATGAAGACGACTTCTTCCACACCGCCGCGAGCAACCAGCGCGAGCCCTACAAGAAGTTCCTCGACAAATACCCCGGCCGCTCCTTCGCCGAGGTCCCCTTCGTCTACGCCCGAAGCCCCGAGGCCTTCATCCCCTTCCGCCGCGACCGCCTGCACGTGGCCCTCGACGTGACGGATGATTGGCACGACCTGGCCCCCACGACCGACCGCGTGCCCTACGGCTTCCACGCCGTGCCCGACACCGATTACGAGTATTCGCTCTATCTGTGTGCCGACGGCAAGAGCGAACTGTGGCGGCACCTCGCCCCTGGCGTCCCGCGCATCCATGACTTCCCCCGCCAGCCGCGCGGCAAGCCCACCACCGGCGCCGTCGCCGGCGCCCAGCACGCCGTCAAGCTCGACGGCAAGGTCTACACCTATGAGCTGGCGATTCCGCGCGAGGAGCTTGCCACCCTCAAGCTCGCCCCCGGCGCCACGTTTGGCCTCATGCTTCGGGCCGGCAACAACAAAGGCCCCCACGTAGACTTCGGCGCCGACAAGGCCGTCACCAAGCTCAACGGCCTCACCCTCCACCCCTACTGGGAGCGCTCCTCCAACTGCGCCGTCCGCTGGACGCTGACAGAGTAGCCGGGGCACCTTCACTTGCCATACGCGCGGGGCCGGAGTATGCTCATAGGCGTCAGGAGGCAAGGCCATGGCGCAAGCGACGCTGTTCGAACTCCTCACTGCTGGTCTAGAGGCGACGATTCGGGACATGAATCCGTGGTGGCGCGGGGAGCGCCTCTTCGGGCTGCCGCCGGTGCGCCGCTGGGCGTTCGGGCCGCTGCGCGAGAACCTCAAGGCCGGCATGACGGCGGCCACCGTGCTCCGCGGGCCACGCCAGGTCGGCAAGACCACGCTTCTCAACCAGGTCATCCACGCTCTGCTGGATGAAGGGGTCGCGCCTCACCGAATCTTCAAGATACAGTTTGACGAACTCCCCGAGCTCAAGAAGCTCCCAGAGCCCATCCTCGAGCTGAGCCGCTGGTACGCCCAGAATGTCCTCGGAAGAAG
>VGYV01000009.1 GCA_016872855.1 Planctomycetota bacterium | reverse complement strand
GGCCCCGGCCGCGAAGCTGCTCGATGTGAAGGATACGGAGCTGCCCTCGGTGCGCGAGCACGCGCGCCGCGTTCTGCTCAAGAATCCGAGCCCGAAGGCCGTGGAGGCCCTCAGGGCGGCCCTCGGTCGCGCCGAGGGTGCGGAGTGGCGCGTCGGCCTCATCAACGCGCTCGGCGAGCGGCGCGACAAGGCGGCCGTGCCCGCGCTCATCAAGCTCGTGGGCGACGACGACCAGACGGTGAAGCTCGCCGCCATCGAGGCCCTGGCCCGAATCGGCGACAGGACCGCCGCCGGCCTCATCGCCGGCGCCAGCAAGGGCGCGTCGCGGCGCGTCTGGCGCATCGCCATCGTGAGCTACCTCCTCCTGGCCGACCGGCTGGTTGAGCAGGACGATAGGCAGGGGGCGCTGAAGCTCTACCAGAACTTGCTCGAGGCGGAGGACTACGTGAAGTGCGGCGCGCTGATCGGCGTCGGGCGGGCCGGCGGCGCGGCCGAGATGTCGGTCATCTTCGATGCACTTGCGGACCAGGACCCCGAGATTCGTGGCGCGGCGACGGAGGCGCTGGACCTGATGCCGGCCGAGGCCGTGAAGGCGGCGGTGGCCGAGAAGATGAAGGGCGCGAAGCCCGAGCTGAAGGTCGTGCTCCTCAAGCTCCTCGCGGGGCGGGCCGACAAGGCCGCCGTGCCGACGCTCATCGCCGCAGCGACGGACGCCAACGAGGCGGTCCGCATCGCCGCCTACGAGGGCCTGGCTAGGGTCGGCGATGCGGTCGCGCTGCCCCCGCTCATCGCTGCTCTCGCCAAGGCACAGGGGAAGGAGCAGGAGGCTGCCCGCGCGGCCGCCGCCCGCATCCCCGGCAAGGCGGTGACCGAGGCCATCGTGAAGGCGATGGCCGGCGCGGATGCCGCGCTGCGGGTGGAACTGCTCCGCACCCTCGCCGCCCGCAAGGACGAGGCGGCCGTGCCCGCTCTCCTCAAGTCTGCCGAGGACAGGGAGGATGCCGTCCGCTCCGAGGCCCTCAAGGCCCTTGGCAGCTACGCGGGCGCCGAGGCTCTGGACGGGTTGGTCGCCTTGCTCGTGAAGGCGGATGACAAGGATCGCCCTGGGGCCGAGAGGGCCGTGAGCACCGTGGCTGGCCGCATCGAGGACGAGGCGAAGCGGAGCGGCCCCGTCCTCGGCGCGCTGCGGAACGCCGACGGGCCGGCACGCGGCGCACTCCTGCGCGTCCTCGGTAAGCTCGGCGGCGCGAAGGCCCTGGAGGCCGTCCGCGCCGCGCTCAAGGATGCCAACGCCGAGGTGAAGGACGCGGCAGTGCGCGCCCTGGCCGACTGGCCCGACGGCTCGGTGGCCGCCGACCTGTTGGAGGTGGCGAGGGGCACGGACAGCATGGCGCATCACGTGCTTGCGCTTCGTGGCTGCCTGCGGGTGCTCGCGTTGCTGGGCGAGCGGCCGACCGCTGAGAAGCTTGCGCTGCTCGGCGACGCGATGAAGGCGGCCCGCCGCCCCGAGGAGAAGAAGGAGATTCTCGGCGCGATGGGCAACGTGCCCAGCCCCGAGGCCCTCAAGCTGGTCGAGCCCTTCCTCTCCGACGAGGCGCTCAAGTCCGAGGCTGCCGTCGCCGCCGTCAAGGTCGCAAGCTCCCTCATCGGCAGCCAGCCCGACGCGGCAAAGGCCGCCCTGAAGAAGCTGCTCAATGCCACGCCCAACGACGATGTGAAGAAGCAGGCCCAGGACGCCCTCGACCAGCTTGAGAAGTTCGAGGACTACATCACTGCCTGGGAGGTCTCCGGCCCCTACACCAAGAGCGGCAAGGACGGCCCCGGCCTCCACGACGTGGCCTTTCCGCCTGAGGAGGCCGACGCGAAGGGTGTGCTCTGGGAGATCATGCCCCCCGGTGGCGGCGAGCGCCGATTCGATCCGTTCCACATGGACCTGGACAAGAAGTACGAGGGGAGATCGAATGCCGCGGCCTACCTGCGGACCCACGTCTGGTCGCCCGAGGACCAGAAGGCGCGGCTGGAGTTCGGCAGCGACGACGGGGCGAAGGTGTGGGTCAACGGCGCACTGGTCCTCAACGCTAACCAGCCGCGCAGCTTCGAGGCGGGGAAGGACAAGGCCGAGGTCGCTCTCAAGAAGGGCTGGAACGCGCTCCTCGTGAAGGTGTGGAACGGCACGGGCGACTGGGGCATGGCTGCCCGCCTCCGCAAGCCCGACGGCTCGAAGCTCGACGGCCTCCGCGCAGCGCTCAAGCCGGAATAGATGGGACAGAGGTCAGCCCAGGACCGGCACGCCGGTCTTCAGGATGTCCTGCACCTCGGGGTCGTCCGGGGTGAACTCCTCCGGGCGGAAGGAGTGCGGCTCGATGCGCGTGTCCACGTCCCGCGTGAGGCACATCAGCTCGAACTCGTCGTCCATCCGGTCGCCCGTCAAGTTCTCGGACACGATGGCCAGGTCTATGTCGCTCTCCTCCCGGGGCGTGCCCTTGGCGTAGGAGCCATAGAGGTAGACCTTCTGCGGCTGGATGCCGTGGCTTCGCAGCGCTTCGATGTAACGCTCAATCGTGGGGCGAATCATCCGGATACAGTCGTCAGGAGCCACTTGCGTATCTCCTCGAAGGCCCTCAACTGGTCGGTCGTGAACTCCTTCGTCGCCCGCTTGTAGAACTCCCGCTTGGCGTCGGGGTACCTGCCGCGCATGCTGAACTGGGTCAGGCGGACCAGGGTCGCATTCCTGCTCGCATCCACCTGGAGTTCGGCCAACTCGGCCAGCCGCGGGAGGCTGTGTATCCTCGGCGCTTGGACGCCGTGGCGCTTGACGTAGCACGCCTTCAGCAGCTTCTCGATCACCAGGTGGCCCACGAAGAGGCACCAACCGTAGTCGCCGCTGTCGTAGAGGTGCTGCACCGTGGGGTAGTCGTGCGCAGCGGTCTCGACCCGATACTCGATCATCTCTTCCCTGGTCATTCGCTGCGTCTCCGGCGCGATTGCCTCTGACGCACACGAATGTACCCCGTCCCTGGCCTTATGTCAAGGCTCGGGAGAATCTGATGCGTGTTTGACATTCCCCAGGCCGGCGAGCATGATGGCGGCGGGGGTGTCATCGGAGCACGGCGATGGGACAAACGAGAGCAATGCTGTCCCGGACATCCGCGTGTGCGGTCGCAGCGGGCTGCCTGGTTCTGGCCTTGTCGGCCGCGGCGACGGAGTACTTTGTCGCCAACAAGCCCGGGTCGGGCGCGGGGACGGCGGCCGAGCCGTTCGGCATCGCCGATCTGCCCGACCCGACGAGCGAGAAGCTGAAGAGCAAGGCCATCGAGGCCCTCCAGCCCGGCGACACGCTGACGTTCCGCGGCGGCGACTACAAGCTGAAGACTCTCGAAGGCAAGTACTACTGGCTCGGCTACCTGCGCGCTGCGCGGCCGGGCACCGCCGAGAAACGCATCGTCCTCCGCGCGCAGCCGGGCGAGGCCGTGCGCCTCATCCATGCGGGAGGCGGACAGCCCGTGCTAGCCGGCGGGCAATCCGTCACGTATCAGGGCTTCACCATCGAGCCCGGCCCCCACGCCGCCGGGCGCATCGGCGGCACAGGCGTCGAGGTGGCTTACTGCCACATCAAGGGCGTCCACGTGGACACCGGGGATAACCACGATGGCCTCCGCATCGAGGGCGCCAGCGAGTGCCGCGTCCACCACTGCGTCATCGAGGGCGTGACGGGCCGCAGCCCCAACAGCGCCGGCATCAAGCTCTACCGCACCACCAAGATGATCATCGAGGACAACCACATCCACTCGAACACCGCGGGCATCTTCGACAAGGACTCGGGCATCGAGAACACCTATCGCCGCAACTTCCTCACCCGCAACCAGGTGCAGTTCTATGGCAACAACCAGGGGAAGCCCGGCCGCTACTTCATCCACGACAACGTGGTGGACGGCCAGGTCAGCCTCCATGCCTCGTGCGATGGCTGCGAGATTCACGACAACCTCGTCCGCGCCGACACCCTGGCAGGGGCATGGGCGGGCGGCATCTGGAACAACCGCCTCTGGAACAACGTCGTGCTCTCCGGCGGCAAGCCCATCCTCGCCTTCTACGAGAAGAAGAGCGCTCTCGTCACCGAGGGGGACAAGCCGCACTTGGCCTTCATGGACTTCAACTTCTACGACGCCGCGCCCCGCTACGAATTCGGCGAGTACGCCGCCAGGCGCGACAAGCTCTCCCTCGACGACATGCGGGCCAAGGGCTTCGAGAAGCACTCCGAGGTCGCTGACCTCTTCGTTGATCAGAAGGCCTGGCAGCTCAAGCCCGAGTGGGCGAAGAAGGGCAAGGACGGCACCGCCCCCGGCCCCGACGACATCCCCGCCATCCTCGACCCCACCCGCTACGGCCCCGCTGCGGCGCCGAAGGACAGCCAGTGAAATGGCCTCTCCTGCCCCTTCACTCCTTCTCGCTCTGCTCTGTCTGATCGCGGCCGGCCCGGCCGCAGGAGGAGAGACCGTGCTCAACCCGGTGGACTACGGCGCCAAGCCCGACGAGCGAACGCTCTGCACGGCGGCCATCCAGAGGGCGATTGACGCCTGTGCCGCGGGCGGCGGGGGCACCGTGCGGTTGCCCAAGGGCGCGTTCCTGTCGGGCGCGCTGCGCCTCAGGAGCGGCGTGGCGCTCGAGCTCGACGAGGGCGCCACGCTGCTGGGCAGCCGCGATCTCAACGACTACTTCGGCCCGCCCACCGACGCCGAGGGGCGCGAGGCCGCGGGCGAGCCAGTTTTCCGCAACCTGCTCCACGGCGAGCACCTGCACGACGTGGCCATCAGCGGCTGCCGCGTGGACTCCGACGACGACGGGATCGTGCTCAAGAGCCTCAGCAGCGAGCCCTGCCACGACGTGACGATCACCGACTGCGTCGTGAGCAGCCACTGCAACGCGCTCAAGATGGGCACGGAGTCGGGCGGCGGATTCGTCGGCGTCACCATCGCCCGCTGCAAGGTCGCGTCGCCAAAGGAGTCCAAGGCGGTCCACGGCCGCCAGCGCGGGCTGGCCGGCATCGCGCTGGAGATCGTGGACGGCGGGCGGCTCGAGGACGTGACGGTGAGCGACGTGGCAATCGAGGGCGTCTCGGTGCCCATCTTCCTGCGGCTCGGCAATCGCGCTCGCGTGTACGGCAAGGGCGCCAAGCCCGGCGTGGGCACCTTCCGCGGCGTCAAGCTCGCCAACATCACGGCCACGGGGACCTCGAACATCGGCTGCTCCATCACCGGCCTGCCCGGCCACCCGATCGAGAATGTGACGCTGAGCAACGTCAGCTTGGGCTTCGAGGGCGGCGGGACCCGCGACGAGGCGACGCGGCAGGTGCCCGAACGCGAGAAGGACTATCCCGAGAGCACGATGTTCGGCAACCTGCCCGCCTACGGCTTCTACTGCCGCCACGTGCGCGGCGTGACGTTCACGAATCTCACCCTCCGCACCGACAAGCCCGACTTGCGTCACGCCCTGGCCTTCGACGACGCGCAGGACATCGTGATGGACGGCCTGGACGCCCAGTTCTCGCCGGGCGCCGCCGCGATGATCCATTCTGCCGACGTGCAGCGGGCGACACTCCGTGCCTGCTCGCCCAAGTCGCCCGTGGACCTGCTTCTGCGGCTCAAGGGCGCGGCCACGCGACAGATCGTGGTGGAGAAGTGCGACCTGAGCCAGGTGCGAAAGCTCGCCGCCTCAGCCCCGGGCGTGCCCGACGACGCGGTCGAGCAGCGGTAGCGTAGGGCGTGCATACTTGCACGCGAGAATGTTGGACGGGAGAGCATCATGTCAGCGACAAAGCGCGTCTTCGTCGGCGCCTTCGCGCACGAGACGAACACGTTTCATCCCGTGAAGACCACGGCGTTTCGGTTCGGCGAGGCGAGCCGGCGGCCACTGGCGGGCTGGGAGGGGGCGGGGATCGAGGTGGTGCCGGGCGTGGCCGCGCATCCGGCCGGCGGTGGGACGGTGGATGGGGCGGCGTGCCGCGAGGCGATGAATCGCGTGCTCGATTCGCTCCGCGCCGCGATGCCGGTGGATGCCGTGTTCCTGCGGCTCCACGGGGCGATGTACGCCGAGGGGGTCGGGCCGGCGGAGACAGTGTTCGTGGGAGATGTCCGTGAATTGGTCGGTCCGAATGTGCCCATCGCCTGCACGTTCGACCTGCACGGCAACATCCCGGCCCGAATGGGGGAGTTCGGCGACATCCTGGTCGGCCTGAAGACCGCGCCGCACACCGACGGCGCGGAGACGGCCGAGCTGGCCGGCCGCATCCTACTCGACACGCTGCGCGGCCACGTGCGGCCCGTGTCCTACGTGCTGCCGGTTCCCATCATCCTGCCCGGCGAGAAGGCGATGACCACCGCTGAGCCCTTCGGCTCATTGGTCGAGGAGGCGCGGCGGGTCGAGCGAGAGGGCATCGCAGGGCGCAAGGAGTGGATTCTAGCGGCGACCCTGTTCGTGGGCTGCGCGTGGACAGATTCGCCCGACACGGGGATGGCCGTGATGGTGACGGGGGATGGCTCGCGGGCCGCGGCCCGCGCCGCGGCGGTCCACCTCGCCCGCGCGATATGGGACGCGCGACGCGATTTCACATTCGGCTGCGAGACGGCTGACCTGGAGGAGGGCGTGACCCGGGCGCTCGATGCCCCCGAGCCGACCGTGTTCCTCACCGATAGCGGCGACAATGTGACGGCGAGCGCCCCGGGCGATCTGCCCATCGTGCTCCGCCACCTCGTCGAGCGCGAGGTTGTGAACGCCGTGGTCGCCGGCCTCAACGACCGGCCTGCGGTCGAGAAGTGCTTCGAGGCAGGGGAGGGGACAATGCTGCGCCTCGCGATCGGCGCGACGATTGAGAAGCGGCACGGCCCGCCGCTCGAGGCCGAGGCCCAGGTCGTGCGCCTGGTGCCGAAGCACCGCTGGGCGGTCGTCCGCGTCGGCGGCATCGAGGCCGTGCTGGCCGAGGGGCCGACAGCGTTCACTGACCCCAGCCACTTCGATGCCTGCTGCATTGACCCGCTGAGGTACAAGCTGGTCGTCGTGAAAGAGGGCTATCTCTTCCCCGGCCTCACGCGCATCGCGCCGCGCTACATCATGCTCCTCACGCCTGGCGCCGGCGACATGCGCATCGAGCGTCTGCACTTCACTCGCCGCCCGAGACCCGCCTTCCCGTTCGACGCGGATGCCGCCTTCGACCCCAGCCTCGCCCCTGAGTAGCCCCTGATTCCATTGGTTCCGCCGCCCCGCTTCGGGGGCTGGGCCGCGGGTGGCTTGCTGCCCCACGGCTCTCCGAGCATCGCCGTGGGCTGTACTCCACCGCCTCCTTCGGAGGCTGAGAACGCAGTCGTCTTGACCGTAGGAGATTTCCCGCCCTCGCCCGTGCAGCAAACTTGACACGGGGGCGGCGGCTCGGTAGGATGCGCGGGCGTGGGGTGGGGGCATGCCGTGGCCGCAAGGCGAAAGGAGGCGGCAACGAAGTTCCTGTGCCCGCATTGCCACGGGAAGCTGGCGTTCGACATCACGCCCGAGACGGCTGGGAAGTCGGCGCGCTGCCCGAAGTGCCAGACGAAGTTCACGCTGCCGCAGATGCCCGCTGAGGCGGCCCCCCCTCCACCGCGGCCCGCGCCGCCCCCTCCGCCGCCCGGGCCGGCCGCGCCCCCACCCGCGCCCCCGATGCCTGCGGCGGCGCCGCCCCCGCCACCGCAGTCCGCGCCTCCGCCTCCCCCACCGCCGCCGGGTCCGCCGCCGCAAGCGTTCGCGCAGGCCCCGCCGCCGGCGCCGGCGGCCGCGCCGCCCCCTCCGCCCGCACCGGGAGCGTGGGCGCCGCCACCACCCGGCCGATACAGCGCGCAGCGTGTGGGGGGCGGGGACGGCCCGTTCCGGCTGATGGGCGCCGGCGGCTTTGCCGCCGCGCTCCTCTGCTTCTTCCTGCCGTTCTTCCACATCACGTGCAGCATGCCCGGGGTCGGAAGGCAGACAGTGACGTCGCTCACTGGGCTGACGCTGGTGACGGGCGGGAAGGCGAAGATCCTTGGCGACATGGGGGACATGATGGGGGGAATGACGAAGGGGGTGGGTGACTTGTTCGGCGGCGCCCCCGCGCCCTCGGTGAGGACCAGGCCGAGCGACATGGAGAAGGACGTGAAGGCGGAGCCGCTGGCCATCATGGCGGCGGTGGCGGCGGTGCTGGGGCTGGCGTTGAGCTTCGTGCCGCGCAAGCCGGGGGCATTGATCGGCATCATCGCCGCCGCAGCCGCCATTGCGCTCCTCATGGCGCTGATGTTCAAGCTCGACAGCGACCTGAAGGGGGAGGTGGCGAAGGACACGCGCGGCGGCGCCGCAGCCATGCCCGCGCCTTCGCGCGGGATGCCGGGGATGGAGGACGTGCTGGGCGACCCGCTCGGGAGGTCCATGGGCGGTGGGGTGGAGCTGAAGGCCGCGGTGGGGTTCATCCTGGCCAACCTGTGCCTGGCCGCGGCCGCGGCGCTGCACGTGGTGGCGCTGGTGAAGGCTGGGAAGAGGCGCGCCCCGGCGTAGGGTGTGCATACTCGCACGCCAACCCCATCCCTCACGGCCCGAGGCGGAAGAGGCGGCCGCCGCCAGGGGGGAGGGAGAACTCGGCGGCGGTCTGAAAGCGGTCGGCCGTGGCGGCCTGGGTGGCCCAGCGGCCGGTCGAAGGGTCGAGCCAGCTCAAGGCCCGGCACGGACGGTTGAGGATGAGCTTGGCCGTCACGGCGCGGGCGGCGTCCTTGTTCACGACGAAGACGTGCCGCTCGCCCCTCTCCCGTTCAAACTCTCCGACGACGAATGCCCCGCCCTCGACCGAGGCTACGCGGCCGTGGACTGGGAGCCGCCCGGCCCCGACAGGCGTGGGGCCGGTGTGCCAGACGGCGGCGGAGCGCAGGCGCATCAGCTCGGGGCCGAGGGCGCGCAGCTCGGCGTTGAGCGCAGCCACGGCGCGGTAGCGCTCCGTGGCCAGCCCATCGGGCTCCACGATGCCGTCCTTGCTGCCGAGGGGCGCGCCCCAGTAGCGGAACCACACGATCCCCTTCGCGCCATAGGCCAGAGAGGTGTAGACGAGCCACCGCAGCTCCCCCTCGGTGGGCGGCCGCATGCCCGGCCAGCTCGCCGCCTGAAGCGTGGGGTAGAAGGGCAGGCCGTGGGCGAGGGCGGCGCGGCGGACTATCTCGAGGTTCTCGAAGTAGAACTCGCTGTCGGCCTTCTCGCGGAAGGGGAAGTGGCCGAAGGCGAGGAGGCCGGGCCGCACGGCGGCGACGAAGCGCTCGACGTAGCCCGCGTAGTCGCCCGTCGCTAGGGCGGGGCCGACCCAGGCGTCGCACGGCAGCAGGCTGATGAAGAGCGGGTGCGCGGGGTCGTGCTCGCGTGCGAAGGCGGCCAGGGCCACGATTTCGGGGAGCTGGCCCTCGAGCATCTCGTCGCCCACGAAGTGGCCCCAGAGCGCGAGATGCGAGCGGAAGCGGCGGACCGCCTCGGCCACGCCGCGTTCGTTGCCGCGGTCGCGCAGCGTGTGGGGGTCGAGGCCGAGCTGGCCCAGCATCACCTTCAGCCCGTGGCGGCGCGCCAGGTCTAGCGCGTCCGAGCCCACGCCGTCGGCGATGACGTTGAACCCCGCCTGGGCCACCTGGGCGTAGAACTGCGGCCTCGGCGGCGGCGCCCCACGCAGCGCGATCAGGAACTCGCGCGGCTGCCAGAGCGTAGCCGGGCGTGGGCGCGAGCAGGCGGCCAGGCTGCACGCCACAAGCCACAGCAGGAGATTGCCGATTCGTGGCCGAACGCTTGACACAGGGGCCTCACGTCCGCGTGCGGGGTCAAGTGCTCAGAACAGCGCATCAGGCACGTGCTTCACGCGATAGAGTTGGCGGTCCTTCTCGGCCAGGTACTCCACCACGCCGTTCGGGTGGATGCGCGGCCCGTAGTCGAGGATGCGGTCGTACTCCGGCCCGGGCTTGCCCTCGGCCACGACCACCCACTTGTCGCCCTTGCTCGCAGCGTAGACGACGTGTTTGCCATTGGGGCTGAACTGCGGGCCGCCCTCCCCAATCCCTTCGTAGCGCGGCCCCGGCTGGCCGTCCACGACCACGAGCCACTTCTCCCCTCTCTGGGCGCCGTAGGCAATGCGCTTCCCGTCGGGGCTGAAGACGGGACTGTTCACCATGATCCCGTCATACCGCGGCCCCGGCTGGCCATCCACGACGACGAACCACTTCCCGTCGCTCTCCGCGCCATAGGCCACACGCTTGCCGTCCGGGCTGAAGACAGGCGTGTTCTCGAGCACCCCATCGCAGTGCGGCCCGGGCCGGCCATCCACCACGACGACCCACTTCCCGTCCGTCTGGGCAGCATAGGCCACCCGGCTTCCGTCGCGGCCGAACACGGGGTCGCCGGCTCCCACACCGCCGTACTCCGGGCTCCGCTCGTCATCCACCATGACCACCCACTTCTCGCCCCTTCTGGCCGCGTAGGCGACACGCTTCCCGTCGGGACTCAGTATGGGGCCGTGACCGGCGAGTTCGTCGAACAGTGGCCCGCGCACGCCATCCACCACGACCGCCCACTTGGCGCCCCTGCGGATTGCGTATGCAAAGCGCTTCCCGTCTGCGCTGAACAGGGGAAGACCCTCTTCGACCTCGTCGCACGCCGGACCCGGGCGACCGTCCACGATGACAAACCACCTGCTGCCCTCCCTGGCGGTATAGGCAAACCGCTTGCTGTCCGGGGCGAACTCAAGACTGCCTTGCTTGACCTCGTCGTGCAGCGGCCCGGGCCGCCCGTCCACAACTACGAACCGCTTCGCGCCCTGCCGTGCGATGTAGCCCACACGCGCGCCGTCCGCGCTGAACACGGGGACGCGCAACAGGATCTGGTCATGCGCCGGCCCGGGTTGGCCGTCCACCACGACAAACCACTGCCCCCCCTTCGCCGCCACGTAGCCCACGCGCCTCCCGTCCCCGCTGAACTCAATGCTCCAGGGATCGACGTCGTCATACGCAGGCCCTGGCCGGCCGTCCACCACCGCGAACCTCTTTGCACCCTCCCTGGCTAAGTAGGCCATTCGCTTCCAGTCCTTGCCGAATCGCAGGCCGCCTGGTATCTCGTCGTATCCCGGCCCGGCCTGGCCGTCCACAACCACGAACCACTTGCCCCCGCTGGCGGCCTGGTACGCCACACGCGCCCGATTGTTGCTGTGCTCCACTTGCAGGACGCCAATCTCGTCATGCTCCGGCCCTGGCCTGCCGTCCACGACGACGAACGCCTTGCCCCCATTCACAGCTTCGTACACCAGGTGCTGGCCGTCAGACTCGAAGTACGGATCACCCTTGATGCCGTCACATTCAGGCCCTGGCTCGCCGTCCAGCGTGACCAGCACCTTGTCGCCCACGCGGCTCACGCAGGCCACGTGGCAGCCGTCCTCGCTGACCACTTGGGACAGGACCTCGCCGCGCGTGGGCTTGAGCGGCTGCTCCTCAAGGCGCCACACGCGCCCGGCCTCCGGTCCTGGCCCTGGCGGCTCCTTCGCCGCCTCACCCGCCACCGCCGCGAGCGCAATGCCCCACGACAGGGCCACCCCCGTTCGCCACATTTCCATTCCTCTTCGCCAGCCCGCTACGTCTGGAGCTCCCAGCCCTTGCGGTAGGCCTTGCGAATGAACTTGTCGGCCTCGGGGCAGTTCGTCGCGCGAAGCTCCTCGGTGTCCCAGTCGAGCTTCTGCTTCACTCGGCAGGAGACTATGCCGGCCATGATGTTCTCGGTCATCACGCCGGCGTAGTCGAAGTTGCAGGGTGGGATCGTGCCCTTCTTCGCGCCCTCAAGCCACTCCCTGTGGTGGCCGATGGAGGAGGGAATGGTCTTGGGGGGCGGCTGGAAGGCTTCGAACTGCTTCTTGGGCAGGAGGACATGCTGGTCGTAGCTGGCGAGCAACTGGCCTTTTTCGCCGATGAAGAACATGCCCAGGCCGCCGCCCCACTGGGCGAGGTCAACGTCAGGCGGGCTCGGCGGTCTCTTGCCGCCGTCGTGCCAGTACATAGTGACCGCCGGGCGGTTGCCCTGCGCAGGGTGTTCCCACTTGATGCTGAGCCATTCGGGGTAGACCTCGGGGTAGCCGCCCTTGGGATTGGAGTCGGCCTCGACGGTCTTGGCAATCCCCAGATCGAGCGCCCAGTAGGGGAGGTCCATGATATGCGGCCCCATGCCGCCGATGGTGCCGTTGCCGAAGTCCCACCACTTGTCCCACCACAGGCACCCGCCGGCGAAGTAGGTCGGGTGGTAGGGGCGTTCGGGCGCGGGGCCGAGCCAGAGGTCCCAGTGGAGGTAGGGGGGGACGGGGTGGGCGTCCTTCGGGCGCTCGCGTGGGCCGAGAGGGACGCGGTTGCACCAGTTGTGGACTTCGCGGATGGTGCCGATGGCGCCGGCCTGGATGAGCTCGACGACGCGGCGGAAGTTGTCGCCGGCGTGGATTTGCGTGCCCTGCTGGGTGGACACCTTGCCCTTGAGCTTGAGGTAGGCTTTGCGGACGAGCTGCGCCTCCTCGGGCGTGTGGGCAATCGGCTTCTCGCAAAAGACGTGAAGGCCCCGCTTGAGCGCACCGAGGATGATCGGCGCGTGGGTGTGCTCGGTGGTGCTGCACACGACGGCATCGAGGCCGGCGTGGTCGAGCATCTGGCGCCAATCGTGGTAGGTCTTGGAGTTTGGGAAGCGCTTGGCTGCCTCGGCGAGGCGGCGCTCGTCCACATCGCAGAGCGCTGCGATGTTCTCGCCCGCCACAGCGCCCATATTCCCTCCGCCGCGTCCGCCCACGCCCGCGACACCGATGTTGAGCTTTTCGCTCGGAGCCTTCTCGCCCGCGAGCACGCTGCTGCGGACCACCCACAGCCCCGCTCCTGCCAGCGCGCTTCTCCGGAGAAACGCCCGCCGCCGCATTCGCGCGCCCATCGCTGTCCTCCTTCTCCGCCCGGAAGTTGGTCTCCCCTTCCCACCACGAGTGTAGGCCGAACGCCCCGCCGCCGCAAGCTCAGCAGGCGCAGCCCCAGCGCCAGAGGCACACGGCGCAGTAGGCGAAGCGCGCCGACAGGTCCACCCGCTTCCGCCGCTCGCGCAGCTCCTCGAGCGAGGCGCCGCCCACCCGCTCGGCCCGCTGCACGCTGCGGCGGGCCAGCCGGAACGTGCGGCTGTTCCACAGGGCGCGGAACCCGTCGCGGAGGACGTTGCCGACGACGTACTGGTCGAGCGGCAGGGCCAGGGGCTCATCGAGGAGGCATTCCGTGGCCGCGCCCGGGCTGCGGGTCATGAAGCAGCAGGCCCGTATCGTGCCGTCGGCCGCGATGTGCGGCTCGCGCCACGGGGCGCGACACGTCCGCAGGCGTGGCTCCGCCTCCGGGGCCGTGATGTGCAACCCGAGCCGGCGCGCGGCCTCGCGCGCCTCCTGGAGACAGGCGGCGACGCCCGCCTCTCCCACCACGCTCTCCCGGCCATTCTCCTCGCCAATCGGGTCCACGTGGAGAAAGCTGGCCGTGCGGGCGCCCACGCTGGCCGCGAAGCGCACGAGCGCCGCTGCGTCCACCACCGTCGCCCGCGTCAGGACGCCCTGGAGGGCGAGCCGCAGGTCGGGCCGCAGCCGCCGCAGGGCGCGCAGGTTCTCGTGGACCGCCTCGAAGCGGGCGCCGGACCGAAGCTCCTCGAACTTCTCGGGCACCGGGGTGTCCACCGACACGTAGACGTAGCTGACGCACGCCGGCAACCGCTCGATGCGCGCCGCGTCGAGCAGCGTGCCGTTGGTGGTGAAGGCTACCTCGATGCCGCGGGAATCCGCGAGGCCCAGGATGTCGAAGAAATGCGGGCTGGTCAGCGGCTCACCAAAGCCCACGATGTTGAGCAGCCTCAGCCGCGGCAGTTGGGCCAGCACGTGCCCCACCTCGTCCACCGTGAGGTCCTTGGGCGGCGGCATGGCCTCCCGGCGCGGGCACACGCGGCAGCCCAGGTTGCACGTCCGCGTGATCTCCAGGCCGATCGCGCGCGGCGGGAGCGCGTAACGGGTGCGCTCAACCAGCGGCCCCAGCCGCTTGCGGAGCCAGCGCGCGACCTTCCGCTTCCATCTTGGCTCAGACCGCCGTTCCACCGTCTCGGCCTCCTCGGCCCGCTCACTTGCTCTCGGGCAGCGCGAGCGTCAGGGCGCCGCCGGCCGGCGCGCCGAGCGGCTTGTAGCGCACGCGAAGCTCCCTGGCGTGAACCTCGACGAATGCGTAGCCCTTGCGATGCTCCTTCACCGCGAAGCCGGGGGCCGTCTCCAGCTTGCGGTCGCCGTTCCAAAGGGCGGAGGGGAAGACGATCTCGTGGACCCCGCCCCTGTCGCTCCACCCCCGCAGGCCGCAGTGGAAGTGGCCGCTGAGGAAGGCGACGATTGGCTTGCCCCCCTTGGCCATCAGGAGCGCCTCGAGCTCCTTCTCGCCCTTGCGCACCCACCAGCCAACATCCGGGTGCTTGTTCGGGTGCCCCGCGATGTGGGCACACAGGAACACGCGCAGCTTCTTCGCCGCCGCATCCTCCACCTGGTCGGCAAGCCACTTGAGCTGTTCGGGCGTCACGACGCCGTCGTGCGAGCCGGGCTCGGTGTCGTTGAAGAGCACGAAGCGGAAGCCCTTATGGTCGAAGGCGTAGTCGGTCTCGGCGCGGATGTACTTCCTGAAGAACTCGACCGGGTCGTGATTGCCGGGGATTGCGTGGAAGGGCTTCTTGAGGCCCTTCGTGATCTCAAGCCACTTGGGGTAGTGCTCCTCGTTCTTCGCCCCCGTGTCCACCAGGTCGCCGAGGAACAGCGTGAACTCGGCGTTCGAGGCATTGATCTCCTCGACGATGGCGGCCAGCCCCTTGGCCGGCCCCTCCCCTCCCTTGCCCAGATGCGTATCCGACACGATGGCTAAGGTGAACAGGGGCTTCGCCGGCTCCTCGGCTGCCAGTCCGAGCGCGCCTGCTGGAAGCGCCGCAAGCCACGAGAGGAAGGTTCTGCGCCGAAGCCTCACAGCGTTGCTCCTTATCCTTGTAGCCCGCGAATGCGGGCGAGCCAGCCGTAGCCCAGGGCGACCAACGGGAGCCCTGGGAAGGCGGGGAACAGACATCAGCCCCCGAATGGGGGCGTTTCACGGCCTCGCCACTGCGCGAGGAACGCGCTGAGCTCTCGCATCGCCTCCCGTTTGTCGGTCAACCCCACCTTCGCCTGGTTCACCGCCTCGCGGAGGAAATCAATCGACTTGTCGTAGACCTCGCGGCTGACGGGATAGGGATGGCCATCCTTCCCCCCGTGGGCGAAGCTGTAAGCCGCAGGATCGCGCTGGCTCGCGGGGGCATTATACACCAACTCGCTGATGAGGGCGAGGCTGCGAATCGTCTTCGGCCCCACCCCCGGCAGGCCCAGCAGGCGCTCGAAGTCGCTCGGCTGCTGTTCGTAGGTGGTCAGCAGCACCTTGTGAAGATGTTCGGGGTTGATGTCGCGCAGCAGCACCTCGTGGCGGCGGGGCAGCGTGAGGGTCTGAAGCGACGCCACCTCGGCGAGCAGCTTGTCTGGGTGCAGCCTTGCCGCCTCGGCTGACGAATCCCGCGCCTTGTCGCTCTCGCGGGCCACCATGTTCAGCACCGTGCCCGTCGCCTCCGCCGCAATCGCCGCGTGCGGCTCGCACACGAAATCGAACGTCTTCTGGCTCGTTTGGAGTCCCGCCTTCAGGCGGTCTTCTCTCACCTCCCCCACCCCCGCCAGCCAGTGGTAGCGCCTGGCATAGCCGTTCGCCTCATTCATCCCCTGCTGCACCACCGCCCAGCGCCCACCCCGCGTGAAGAGAAAGCAGTGCTGGTAAATCTGATAGCCGTCCTGAAGCGCCGCGGAATCCACTTTCGCCGACATCCGCGAGGCGTAGACAAGCGGAGCGGCGTCGAGCCCCGTCGCCAGACACGCCTCTTCGATCTCCTGCGGCGTCCTGCGCGAGCGGCCCCCCTTGCCCCCCGCCACGAACAGCCCGGCCTCGCGGGCGAATGGCCTTGTCCCTTCCTTCAGCGCCCCACACACCGTCGTCGTCACACCGCTCGAGTGCCAGTCGAACCCCAGCACGCACCCGAACGCCTGGAACCACGCGGGGTCCGACAGCCGCGCGAGCAACTCCTCCGGCCCGAACTCCTGGCAGACCACCTCCGCGATGGCCCCCGCCATCTTCACCATCCGGGCAAACAGCCACCTTGGCGCCTTCCCCCCATGCAGCGGAAGATTGGCAAAGCCGCGTTTCATGTCCCTACTCTTGGCGCCCCATGGTTTCCGGGCTGCTCTCGCGCGTGGCTCGGGTGCAGGCTGGTCACCTTTTCAACCAGCTCCTCAAGCTGCTGGACCCTGTGGCCTCTCTCATACAGCAGCGCCACCATCCGGCAAGCCACCTCGATATTCTTGATTGCCTTCTCAGGCCGAGAGTACCCGAGTTCGACGGTCGCTTGTGCCCTGCATTCCCGGTATGCTGCCGTACCCACAGCGGACTCGATCACGCATTCCAGATCCGGGTCAAGGGCAGCCCATGTACCATGCACCTGGGTGCCAGGGAAACCTGCCTGGTCGGAACCTGCGAGCCTCAGGCAATACTTGGCATGTTTGAGGGCGCCAACCTTGTCCTTGTCCTCTGTAGAGTCAGTATCAAAAACGAAGTAGGTTGGGATGCCAAATCCTCTGAACACAATCACCGGGCGGTCGAGTGAGGTCTTGCTTCCGGCAGGGACTACGCTGATGCCAAGCTGCGCCCAGTCTTTGCCGAGAATCCCCTGGATCGTCCACAGCACGCCAACATCAGACCACCCCTCCACCACAACGACCACATCGGCGAAGAAGCCCTCACTGACTACGGTGGTCATCACTGGCCTCGAGTGAGCGACGAAGCCCGCGGTTGAGAAGGACAACGGATCGGTCTCACCAATGCGTGCGAGTTCCCCTATCACGTCCTCCTTGCTGTAGCTGTTTGTGACAGTCTCAGGAACCGACGCGGCGCCAGCGCTCTTCCTAACCATCCTGATCTGGTCAAAGCGATCCAGGTCGACGAAGTAGGGTGAATGGGTCGTGTAGATGATCTGGTTGCTCGGATCTGGACTTGTGGATGATTGCGACGCCAGCTTGAGGAGCAGCCCCGCCAAGTACCGGCACCTCGATGGATGCAGATACAGCTCTGGCTCCTCGATAGCCAAGATCAGGTCAGGACCCCGCGAAGCTTCAGTGCCTGTCTTCCCCAGCGTTGCAGCTGTCTCATTGCCGCCTCCCACGGATGGCCGTTCCAACCCAGTCAGCACTGCCAAGTGTTGCAGTAGGCTCAGTATGAGGGCCCTTTGAAGTCCATGACCCTTGCGGTCCACATCACCCTCGAAGTCGTCCTCGACCAGCGTAGTCCTTGGCGCAGGAAGCTGCACCTCTGGCGGGGTCACTTCGCCCCACTTCAGGTTAAGCCTCGACCCGGGAGCGAATCGTGCAAGAGTTGCGCTGATCGAGTCCCCCAGCTCGGGGAGTTCGGTGAGGTTCTCGGAGCTATACACCCGCTTGACCCTCTGCTCGAAGTCGGCCTTCAGTTGCTGGACATCTTCCCTCATGTTGACCTTTCTGAGCACGATCATATCGATCAACTGGTATACGGCGCCTTTGCGGCCCCCGGTCTCTTCCGATGCATCACGGACGGCGGGCACCAGGACATACTTGGTGTACTTGTCCAGCTTGCCACCGCCTACATTTCTCGGGCCGAAGAACTGCTCCTCTCGCTCAATCGCGACCAGAAGCTCCGGATGTAGGGTCTCGTATTCGCTCATGAAGCGCTCGACGTCATCGGCGCTCCTCGCGGCACCCGACAGTTGCGGCAATGTGCCACTTTCCACAAGCTCCCTCCAGGCGGACAGTCGTTCCCTCTTACCAGGGAGCCTGCGGATTTCAGCGAACTCGCGGATCTGGGGTGACGCGGCGTAGTAACGTTGCTCAACTCGACCATTCTCAATCCAGATCCGCTTGGTCACGGTGAGGGTCTCCCCATGGAGGTACGGACGGAACTCGCTCTTCTCGACGTCACGCAGCCCCCCATAGGTTACCCTGATCTCGATTGGCGCACTGGTGTCCCTCGCGAAGAAGTCTTCCTCAGTGACGGGAGCGGCAATGTCATAGAAGAGCCGCAGGCCGTGAAGGAACGAGGATTTCCCTGCCCCGTTCCTGCCCACCAGAACCGTCAGTGCGTCACAATCCAGCCGCGTGTCGCGTATCGAGCGAAAGCGCTTTACCTCAACGCTCCCGATGACCATCCTCACACCCCCACTCGTGGGTACCATCAGCGGTACGGGCGCATTGGCCGTTCAGCCGTCGAACCTGGAGTCTTCCCCTCTGCACTCCCATGTTACGCTGAGGAGATGTGGTTGGCAAGCCCTATCTCGCCGCCACACTGAGTCGTTCCACCATCTCGGCCACTTTGCGGCGGTGGGCGAGGAGGGGCTGGGGGTCTTTGGAGTAGGTCCGGTCGTCCTTGATCACGGAGTCGGGGACGATGGCCAGGCTCTCGGCTTCGGGGAGGAGGGCGATGGCCTTGCCAGACGCCTTGGCTTTGGCGATGAGGGTGTCGAGGAGGGCGAAGAGCTCGTAGTCCTCGATCCCCTCGCGGAGCATTTCCCAGCGAATCGAGTTGATGGGGCCTTCGAGGTGCTTCGCCTTGTCGGCCTTAACATCGCGGTTGGGCGGGTAGAGGAAGCGGCCGTCGCCGTTGCCCCAGTAGCCGATCTTGCCGGGGGTGAAGTCGTAGCCCGAGCAGTAGCTCATCGGGTCCTGCCAGGGATTCTGCATGTCGGGCGGCGGGAAGGCGGCGGAGCTGGTCCAGTAGTTGCTCGTCCAGATCAGTTGCCCCTCGACGCCCCACTTGCGGCTGAGCCAGGCCCAGACGCGGAGGTCCACCGCCGGGTGGTCAATGAAGAGGCCGATGTAGGGGGCGTGGGGGCCGCAGCAGAGATACCACCAGAAGCGCTCGCCCGCCTTCCGCCGCTCGGCGATGACGTCGGCCTTGACCTGGCTCACGACGGGGCACCAGAGGTCCACGTGGCCGAACAGCGCCGGCTCGGGCTGCTCGGTGAGCATGCGAGTGAGGCCGGGCGCCGCCTTTTTGATGATGTTCATCCCCTCGACCACGAAAGCGTAGTCCTTCGGGTCCGGCTCGTCGAACCAGTACATGTAGGCTTTGTCGAGCCAGCCCTTGGCCTTGAGGTGTTCGACGAGCTGGCGGCCCTGGCTGACCATGAGCTTGTCGTACTCAGGCGTGCCCTGGGCGAATCCGCCGATGCGGCCTGGGTGGCGGGAGTGGAAGGTTCCGCCGCCCATGCCCTTGAGGCCGACCATGAGGGCGTTGAAGCCCCCCTCGCCGAGCCACTTCTCGCACTCGCGGTCGAAGGCGGCGAAGTCAATCGTCGCCTTCAGCTCGCCCGCGCCTTGCTCGAAGCCCCCATCGGCGATGAGGTTGGGCCCCCATGCCAACTTGACCTCGTCCCACTCCCTACCAGTCCCGTCCCTCAGGTGGACGTTACTCAGCGTGGCCTTCTCGAAAGAGAGGCCGTCGAACCAGGCAGTGCCCAGGGCCTCGCCCTCGTCGCTCCATGGAACTGGACGCAGTGCGAGGCGCACGGTCTTGGTCTTCGGATTGAATGGCCTGCCGGCCTTGGCGGGCAACGCCATCAGGCCCTGCTTCCACTCGGGCGTGTCCGGACGCGGGAAGTCGACGTTCTCGCCTGCAATCCACACCCTCTCGAGCTTCCACTCGCCTGTGCCCTCGCGGGGAAAGTCAATGTTGTTGCCCAAAATCCACTGGCCGGCTGCATCGTACTGCTGAAGAGTGACGAGATACTCTTGCTTCGGCTTCGCGGTCCTTGCCCACCATGAAAGGCCGTAGCGCTCGCTGATGTCAACCGAGATCGGCTTGGTGTGGAGGGCGACGACGCTCTCTTTCGCGTTCGTGTCGTCCACGCGCAGGCATTGCTTGCCCTCCTTCGGGTCCTTCGTGTCAATCGTCCCGCCGCCCCAGGGGCCGGTGGAGAACTCGACCTTGAAGGGGTCGAGCGGGGCGGGGGTGTATGGGGCGATGCGATGGGCGGCGAAGTTGGCGAGATAGAGGTCGAGGACCTTGCGCAGCTCCGCCTCGGTCTCGAGGTTGTGGTAGCGGCGGATGTTGCCGTGGTCGAGGCCGAAGGCCGTCTGGAGGCGGGTGGACTTGGGCAGGGCGAAGTCGTAGACGCGAAGATTGACGGGAACCTCGGTGGACCAGCCTTCGGCAGAGAGCTTGAGGAAGCCGGAGTAGTCGCCGGGCGGCTGATCGGGAGGGACATAGACGGTGATCCAGAGCGGGTGGTTGCGGCCGGCCTCCAGGGTGCAGCCCTGCTCGAAGGGGGGCAATGGGTCGGGCCACCAGCCGCGGACGCCCGCGGCATCAGTCGGCCTCGTGACGCGGAGGTAGGCCACACGGTCTACGCGGATGTGCTTGGGATCGAGGGCAGCATCTATGCTCTTCAGTTGCGGGACGGCGATGCGCAGGTTCTTCAGGTCGGCCTTCGCGCGGAGGACGAGCTGCGCGGCTTCGTACTCATTCCGCGCTGCATGGAGCGTCACGGGAATGGACTTCCCCGCCCGCGGCGTGGGCAGAGCGCGGGTCTGGGATACCTTGTACGCGCCCTCGCACCACCAGAACTCCACGGGGTCCAGATTGCCGAGGAAGTGGCCGTACGAGGCATCGTCGAGGACCGATACCTTTCGCAGGGCGCTGGCCTTGAAGACCTCGCGGCCGTCGGTCGTGACGACGAGCGTGACGGTGTTGTTGCCCGGCGTGCGGAGCGGCCCGCCGGCGCGCATCTGCGTGGTCTGCTCCTGAATCGGCTGCGGGACGCCTGGCCCGCCGATGCCGCCGACCGCGATGGAGATCGAGGCGGAGGCCGAAGCTCCCCCCTGTTGCGCCACCTCGCGCCCGCTCTCATCGGTCACAGTAGCCTTGAGCGCGAACTTAGCCGGCTGGCCCGTCATGTTCTTGATCGAGACCGTCCAGCCGCTTCCCGGCGCGGCGCTGGGCAGGGAGAGGACGGTGACGGGGAAGCCTGTGTCGGCGGTGTGGATGTCGAGGTAGGCGGTATCGCCCCGCAAGTCGCCGAGGTCGGTGTCGAGGGTAGCCGAGTAGGTGTACTCGTTGATCTGGAAGCCGGCGCCCTCCTCGCCCCGGAGCCGCACGAAGAGCGCCTGGGCGGGGAGGAGGTCCTTGGGCACCTCGGCCTTCACGCGGCCAACCTTGTCGAAGCGGGCGACCTGCGTGCAGTTCCGTGGGTCGCGGCCGACCTCGATGATGCCGGCACCGCCCGTGTGGTGGTTGCAGTTGGCCTCGATGGCGGCCGCCATCTGCCGGTGCGGAGGCAGCTCGTGGCGGTAGACGACCTCGGAGCCGCCGCTGAAGGTCCAGCGATTGGAGTTGAAGCCGCAGCGGAAGGAGTCCAGCGGCCGCGAGTGGTTGGCCCCCTCGCCATTGAGCGGCGCGGCGAAGGTGTAGCGGTTGCCCACGACCTCCTCGCCCTCGCCGAGAACCATGCCGCCCTCCTGGCCGGGCAGCCCGGCGATCTGGACGCCGCCTGGTCCGGCCACGACGTTGATGACGACGTTGGCGCCCCCCGCGGCCGCGCGGGCGCCGGGGCCGACGCGCTCGTAGACGGCCTGGGTGGGCTTCAGCTCGACGTCGTCGAAGGCCACGGTGGTTGGCGCCCACCACTGGCCGAAGCGGAGATAGGCATCCGCGACCTCGCCGGGCGAGAGGAAGCAGAAGGCGTGGCGCTGCCAGCCGGGCTGGGCCGGGAAGTCGCGGTTGCAGAAGCTGGGGCCGGAGGTGACACAGCCGCCGGTCGCGCGCTCCGCCTTCGTCCAGAAAGCCAGGCGGTAGACCGTGTTAGGCTCGAACGCGAAGTCAGTCGTCCGCCAGTAGCCGTCGTCCTTGCCTGTGCCGGTGACACTCACGGAGCGGCCGCCGGTGCGGCCCGTCTTCTCCCAGGCCCCCTTGCCCTGGAGGCGCCAGCCCGTGGGCGCGGCGTCTCCGTCCTCAAATGAGGGATTGGGCAGCGTCGCGGCCGCGCAGCAACACGCGGCGGCCCAGACGAAGGAGAGCGCTCGGTGCCACATCGTCGGACTCCTCTCGGCCTCGCGGTGGATGGGTAGACCCTGCCTCCCCCCAGTGTAGACGCTTGCGGGCGGAACTTCAACGGGCGCGCGGCCTCTGCCGGCGGCGCCCCTCACCCCAACCCTCTCCCAAAGGGAGAGGGGGAGTTCCAACTCCCTCCCAGTGGGAGAGGGGGCAAAGCGGCAAGTGCCTACTCTGCGACACTCCTGGCCACACGAAGACCGTAGTCGAGGGCGCGGGTCGCGGGTGCGCGGTGGAGGCGGGAGGCGCACTGGAACGACTCCGGGTCCACGCTGAACCACGAGCCGCCCCTCAGGACACGGTGGGCGCCCTGCGCCTCTGCGCCCTTCTGCTCGCTTCCGTCGTACGTTTCTGCATATGGGCTGGCACACCACTCCCACACGTTCCCGGCCATGTCGTGCAGGCCCCAGGCGTTGGGCTTCCTGCGCCCCACCTGCTGCGCTGAGCGGCTGGAGTTGCCAGACCACCACGCATGGTCTGCCAGGGCATCGCTGCTGCCGCCCCAGTGGTAGGCCGTGGCGGCGCCGGCGCGGCAGGCGTACTCCCATTCCGCCTCCGTCGGCAGGCGGAACGGCGGCACAGCCGCGCCCGTGCGTGCTGCACGCGCGCTGAGCTTCTGGAGGAAGGCCTGGCAATCGTGCCAGGACACGTTGTCCACCGGCCTCTTCGCGCCCTTGAGCTGGCTTGGGTTGTTCGCCATGACTGCTTCCCACTGCTCTTGTGTGACCTCACACTTGCCGAGCCAGAAGGGCTGGCCAATTGTGACCCGCTTCCGATCGTCTTGGCCGGCCTCACCCTCCTCGCCCGGGGGGCTGCCGATGTTGAACCGGCCGGCGGGGATGAGAACCATGGCCATCTTCACGCCGTCGCCTAGGTCAACGTCCCGTTCGACCGTCACGCCGAGTGCCTCGGCGGTGGCCCTCTGTCGGCGCCTGGCTTCGGCCTCGTCGAATGGCCAGTCCGTGTGGACCTCCCACGCTCCGCTCTTTGCCCGCGGTGTCCCGGGTAGCACGCTCTCCCTGGTCAGCGTCTCCACCGCTTCGGCGGCGGCCTTGCGGACCGCAGGGTCCTTTGCTCGCCCGGCAAGGGCGCGTATGATTGGCACCGCCCCCTTGCATCCAGAAGGGCTAGGGTCTCGATGATGGCGATCCGGTAACGAGAGACGACTGGTGATTCCTCCATGCCCCCCAGACTTAGCGCGGCGGCGAGGTCGCGGCTCACGGCCTGGGTGTCAACCAGCTTCCAGGCAACGGCGAACTTGTCGCGCGGAGCGGCCGCGAGCGTGCGGCACGCGCGGGCGGCCTGGTCGTAGATGACTGGGAGCGACTCCTTCGTGAGGGGGCTGATGTGCGGCAGGGCGATGGGGTCGCCGATGTCCGCCAGGGCCGTGATGGCGCTGGCCTTCACGTACCACTCCTGGTCCCGCAGGGCCTCGATGAGGCCATTGATCGCGCACTGCTGGCCGGCGCGGCCCAGGTCCTTGGCCGCGCGGGCGCGAAGCGTCCAGTCCTTCTCCTGTTTCACGTCACGTAGCAGCCGGGCCACGTTGGGCGGCGCCTCCCACTGCGCAAGGTACGCGGGCACGTCGAGGATCGGCTTCTCAACTGTGGCCTTCGGCGAAGGCTCCTTGGGCTCTGGCTCGGGCGCCGCCGCCTTCGTAGCCTCGGGCACGCCAGATGCCCCCGCGGAACACGCGATCCGAAACCCAAGGTGGCTGTCCCGGTACACAGGGGTGAACCTGCCCCGTCGCACGGCCCGGCAGGCCCTCAGCGCGGTGCGCCACGAGCCGCCCCGCACGACGCGGAGACGCGAAGGAGCGTCCTCTCCCTTCGATTCGCTGCCGTCGTATGGCTCGGCGTAAGGCGAGGCGCACCACTCCCACACGCTGCCGTGCATGTCGTGGAGGGCCCACGCGTTGGGCCTCTTCTCACCCACCGGATGGGTGCGCGACTTCGAGTTCGCGTCGTACCAGGCGTAGTCGCCAAGGTTGGCGTCCGAGTCCACGAAGGAGAAGCGGGTCGCGGCGCCGGCCCGACAAGCCCACTCCCATTCCGCCTCCGTAGGCAGCCGGAAGCTCCAGCCCGTCATCTTCTCGTTCAACTTGGCAAGGAATGCCCGGCAATCGTCCCAGTTCACACCCCCCACCGGATTCTTCGTGCCAGTCAAGCGCGCGGCATCATCGCCCATCACGGCCTGCCATTGCTCCTGCGTGACCTCATGCTTCCCCATCCAGAAGGGCTTCTCGATGGTCACGGTCTTCTGATCCTCTCCTGGATAGCGGCCCTCCTCGCCCGCCGGGCTGCCGATGACGAACTGGCCGGCGGGGATAAGGACGAGGTGCAGACTCACCCTGCCGCCGAGCACGACCCGTTGCTCCACGCTGGTCCCCAGCGCCTTCGCGGCCTCGGCCTGCCGCAGCCTGGCCTCAGCGGCACCGAACGGCCAGTCGCCACCTGTCTTGACGACGTCCTTCGGCGTAGACTCCTTCGGCTCTGGCACAGGCGCCACCAGCTTCGTGGGTGCGGGGGCCCCGGACGACCCCACAGAGCATCCGACCCGGAATCCGGAGCTGGCGCTCCAGGTGCCGGGCTCGGACCCGCACCGGGACGCGGAAGAGCAGTCTCTGGGCGCGTTGGCCCAGGAGCCGCCTCTCGAGACACGGCCCCGGCCCCGGGGGGCAGAAGCGTCTTCACCCTTCGATTCGCTGCCGTCGTAGCGGTCGGAAAAGGGCGATGCGCACCACTCCCACACGTTGCCGTGCATGTCGTGGAGGCCCCAGGCGTTGGGCCTCTTTTCGCCCACCGGGTGGGTGCGCGAGCTTGAGTTCGACCGGTGCCATGCGTAGTCGCCAAGGTTCGCATCCGAGTCGCCGAAGCAGAATAGGGTGGCGGCTCCGGCCCGGCAGGCCCACTCCCACTCGGCCTCCGTGGGCAAGCGGAAGCATCTGCCCGGCAGCTTCTCATTCAACTTCGCGAGGAGGCCGCAACAGTCGTGCCACATCACTCTCTCGACGGGGTTCTTTGTCCTGGTGAAGCGGGTGGAACTCCTGCCCATGATGGCCTGCCATTGCTCCTGCGTGACTTCATGCCTCCCCATGTAGAAGGGCCTCTCGATGCTCACCGACTTCTGCACCGCAGGGGAAAAGCGACCCCGTTCGCCCGGCGAGCTGCCAATGACAAACTCGCCGGCCGGGATGAGGACAAGGTCCAGGGTCACCCCCCCGCCGAGGTCCACCACTTCCTCCACCTTCACCCCCAGGGCGTTCGCCGCGGCCTCCTGGCGCCGCCGGGCCTCTGCTGCGTCAAAGGGCCAGTTCGGGACCACCTTCTTCTTTGGCTCGGAGATAGCCGGCGTCGTTGACTTCGGTGCGGCCGGCGGGGTGGCAGTGCCGACGTTGGCGCCGGTCTGCGGCTTGGGGGAGGGGTGCCAGAAGGCAAGCGGCAGGCAGATGGCCAGGATGATGCCCAGGGCGAAGAGAGCGCAGCCCCAGTGCCGCCACAGGAGGTCCGCCACCGCCGCTCGCAGGAGCGACGGGGCCGGCTCGTGCGCTGGGGGCGGCGCCTGAGGCGCGGGCTCGGGCGGAGGCGCGACGGCCTCCGGCTCCGGCGCAAGCTCCAGCGGGCGCATAGCCTCCGGCGCGCGGGCAGGCGCCGCCTCAGCGAACTCCTCAGCCGCAGGGGGCTCAGCCACCGGGAGTGCGACCCCTAACTGCCACGCAAGCTCTGCGTCGTAAGGGACCTTGGTGTTGGGGTCCTGGAGGGTGGCCCCGGCGCCGTTGACCTCGTTGAGCAATTCCTGGACGCGGCGCATGCGGTCGGGGTCGGGGTGGAGGGCGTAGCGCTTGAGTTGGGCCGTCTGGGTGAGGACGGCCTCGTGGATGGCGTGGGTGTCGTGCTCGAAGAGGGGCAGGCCGAGGAGGGCGTAGTGGTTCGGCGGGCGCGGCCCTGGCGGGATGCCGAGGAGTTCGGTGTAGAGGTCGTCGGCCATGCCTGCAACATGCCCCCACGCGGCAACGCCTCACATGATAGCCGCCCTGCCGAAGGGTGTCAAGCAGGCGGCGGGAGTTCAGTAGGAGGGCGGGCTGGTGGGGGGAAGGGCGTTGACGACGTGAAGCTGCCAGGAACGCGTTGCCGTGGCGCCGCAGGGGTCGGTGACGGTGAGGGTGAGGCGAACCGTTCTCTCGCTGTCGGTGAAGTCGTGGGGGAACCATAGGGGGCACTTGGGGCGCCGCGAGATCACCCTGCCGCCGCAATCCCAGACGTAGGTGAGAGTCTCCGCCTTGTCATCGGGGTCGTAGGGGGTGACCGTGACCGAGCGGCGCTCGCCTTCCAGGATGCGCACGAGGTCGCTCATCTCGGGCTCGAAGCTGATGAGCTGGGGCGGGGCGTTGGAGCGGACGAATCGGAGCCTCCACTGGACGGTGGCCGGCATCGGCTCGCCGTAGCGGTTCGAGACCTGGCAGACGAGCGGGACAGGCGGCGCGGGGGGAACCTCGCGGCCCGTGGTGCCGGGCGGCAAGGCGTCGGCGGGCGGCCGGTATGTCCACGCCGGCTCTCGGCCCTTGTGGACCGCCTTTCCCGCGACGGACCACTCGTAGAGGAGGTCGGCCGCGCCGTCGCCATCGGCGGCCTCGACGCGGAAGGTGCGCTCGCCCTGGCCCGCGACGATGGCGAGCGGGTCGTCGGTCGGCGGGCTGATGCTCAGGACCCGCGGCGCAAGGGGGGCGTTCACCACCTCGACCACCCACTCGGCGCGGAGCGCCTCGCGGCCCGAGGCACTGGTGCCTGCGGCGACGATTCGGCGGACGACCGGCTGGGTGCCGGCGTCGCCACGCACCAGGCTGTAGGCCGGCGTGTAGGTGCGCGCCCAGGGCGCCCCCTCGCGCGGGGCGAGCGTGCCCTCCTCGGTGGGGGGCACGGGCTTGCCGTCGCCATCGAGGAGCTGCCACGCGTACTCGAGCGACTTGTGGTAGCCCAGTGGGGAGCGGAACTCGAAGGCCTGGGCCTGGCGCTCGCGCAGGCGGACGGTGCCGGGGTAGGGAGAAGGACGGATGTAGCTGAGGTGGTTGTAGACGAGGGCGACGGCCACGCCAACCGCTGCCAGGGCCGCCAGGACACTGATGAGGACGAGCCTGCGCGTGCGCAACTCGCGGCGGCAGCCTTCAATCATCTGCTCGGGCAGCGCATTCTTGGGGTCGAAGCGGGCCAGTTCCTGGCACACAGCCAGGGCGCGGCGGTACCGCCCCAGCTTGTACAGCTTGTCGGCCTGGGCCATCATCGCGTAGATCGTGGCCGTCTGGGGGTCCGCCGGCGGGCCGGCCGGCGCTCGGAGTCTCGTTCTCTTCCCGGGAGCCATGTCGCGTCGAGCCCCTGGTACAGCCGCAGATGGGTCCCACCCGGCGGCTGCTGTAGTGATACCACACCTTGCGGCACACGTCAAACCCCGTGCGAACTCCACCCACCGCAACGACTTGCATGAGCGGCCCCCGTCCTGTAAGATCGAGAAGGGGCGGGGAAGGAGTGCATGGGATGAGGGTGCTGGGGGTTGGTTCGGCAATCGCGCTCGCCGCCCTCGTGTGCGCGGGGTGCGGGCGCGAGCGGAGCGAGGCCGTGCATGTGGTGGGCTCGACCTCGATTCTGCCCTTCGCGGAGCTGTTGGCGGAGGAGTTCCAGCGGCGCGAGCCGGGCGTGCACGTGGAGGTGCACGGGGGCGGCTCGACGCACGGGCTGCTGGCCGTGGCGAACGGCATCGCGGAGATCGGTGCCTGCTCCCGCCGGCTGCACGCCGACGATCCGGGGGAAGCCGGGTTCCTGCCTATCGCCTTCACCCAGGATGCCGTCGCGGTGGTTGTTCACCCCTCGAATCCCCTCGCCTGGCTGTCGAGTGCGCAGCTTCGGGACGTGTTCTCTGGCCGGGCAGCGAGCTGGCGCGAGGTGGGCGGGGCCGACCTGCCGATCCGCGTGATCACGCGGGAGGAGGGCTCGGGGACGCTCGACACCTTCGTTCGGCAAGTGATGGGCAACGTCCACATTACGCCCAAGGCCCTCGTGCAGGGGTCCAGTGGCGCGATGAAGGAGGTGGTGAAGCACGACCCGTGCGCGATCGGGCTCATGTCGTTGAGCCAGGTGGGCCTGGGGCTGAAGGCGCTGGCTGTGGACGGCGTGGCGCCGCCGCGGTCGGCGGCGGAGCGGAGCAGTTATCCCCTGGTGCGGCCCTTCCTGTTCGTGGTGCGGGGCGCGCCAAGCGGGGCGGCCCGGCGGTTCCTGGACTTCGCGCGGTCGCCCGAGGCTCAACTGTTGATTGAGCAGGAGAGGATGCGCTATGCGACACTTGTGGTTCGCCGCGGCGGCGATGGGCCTGGTTGCCCTGTGTGGCGGGTGTGGGGGCGGCAAGGGTGAGGTGGTGCGGGTGGTCGGCTCCACCTCGGTCGAGCCCTTCGCCGGGGAGCTCGCGGCGGAGTTCAATCGCAACAATCCGGGCCTCTACGTGGAGGTCCAGGGCGGCGGCTCCACGGCGGGCATCAAGGCCGTGGCCGACGGCTACGCGCAGATCGGCATGTGCTCCCGCTCGCTGAAGCCCGAGGAGACTGGCTTCACCACCATCACCATCGCGCGCGACGGCATCGCGATTGTGGTGAACCAGGCCAATAAGGTCGGCGGCCTCACCCGCGAACAGGCCCGCGACATCTACGAGGGCAAGATAGGCAACTGGAAGGACGTGGGGGGCGAGGACAAGGCGATCACCCTAGTGACCCGCGAGGAGGGCTCGGGCACCCGCGAGGCCTTCGAGCACCTGGTGATGGGCGCGGCGCGCATCGCGCGCGCGGCCAAGACCCAGAACTCGAACGGCGCGGTGAGGCAACTCGTGAAGGGCAACGAGGACGCCATTGGCTACATGTCGCTCGGCCAGGTGCACGGGGAGCTGAAGGCCTTGACGGTGGACGGCGTGAAGCCGACGGCGGAGGAGGTGTTGGCCGGCAAGTACCCGCTCGTGCGGCCGTTCCTTTTCGTCGTGAAGGGCAAGCCGGGCGACGCGGCGCAGAAGTTCATTGACTTCGTCCTCTCCCCACCCGCGCAGGCGATCCTGGAGAAAGAAGGGCTGGTCCGAGCCAAGTGAGGACCGAGAGGCTCATCCGAGTGGTGCTGGCCGTGATGGCCTTCGCGGCCATCGCGGGGCTGGCGCTCATCACCGCCTTCATCTTCAAGGAGGGCTTCCCCCTGATGGTGAAGGCGGGGCTGAGGGACTTCATTCTCTCAGACGAATGGCGCCCCCTCGACCGGCTGGCCCCGCGCTTCGGCATCTTCCCCATGATCGTCGGCTCCCTGGCCGTCACGGCCGGGGCCATGACCATCGGCGTGGTCTTCGGCGTGGGCGTGGCCATCCTCCTCACGCAGTTCTGCCCGCCGCGCCTGGTCGGCCTCCTCAAGCCGGCCATCGAGCTGCTCGCCGGCATCCCCTCAGTCGTCTATGGCTTCATGGGCCTCGTCGTCCTCGTCCCCTTCATCCGGGAGCATCTGGGCGGCTCGGGCCTCTCCGTCCTGGCCGCCTCCGTCGTGCTGGGCATCATGGTGCTGCCGACCGTGATCAGCATCTCGGTGGACGCGCTTCAGGCGGTGCCGCGCCCCTACTACGAGGGCTCGCTCGCCCTGGGGGCCACGGAGTGGCAGACGACGCACATGGTGATGCTCCGCGCCGCCCGCTCGGGCATCGTCGCCGCCATCATCCTGGGCATGGGCCGCGCCATCGGCGAAACGATGGCCGTCATCATGGTCGCCGGCAACACCATCGCCGTCCCGCACGGCCCGCTCGACTCCGTGCGCACGCTCACGAGCAACATCGCCATCGAGATGAACTACGCAGCGGGCGACCACCGCAAGGCGCTCTTCGCCACCGGCGTCGTCCTCTTCGTCATCATCATGCTCCTCAACACCGCCGCGCTCGTGCTCTCCAGGCGCCGGGCGGGAGGGGGCCACCGATGAGGCTCTCTCCCGCGGCCACCCAGCGCGCGGCGGTAGGCCTGATGTGGGCGCTCGCGGGCGCCACCATCGCCGTGCTGCTCGGCATCATCGCCTTCATCCTGTTGAGGGGCCTGCCCCACGTCTCGTGGGGGTTCCTCACCGAGGCCCCGCGCTCGATGGGCCGCGAGGGCGGCATCTTCCCGATGCTCGTCGGCACCGCCTACATCACGGGCCTGGCCGTGCTCATCGCCGCGCCCGTCGGCCTGGCCACGGCCGTCTACCTCACCGAGTACACCCGCGAGGGGCGCCTCACCGCAGTCATTCGCTTCGGCGCCGACTGCCTGGCCGGCATCCCCTCCATCATCTTCGGCCTCTTCGGCTTCGTGTTCTTCACCATCACGCTGGGCATGGGCTTCTCCATCCTCTCCGGCGCCCTCACCCTGGCGCTCATGGTGCTGCCCACGATCATCCGCACGAGCGAGGAGGCCATCCGCGCCGTGCCCCGCGCCTACCGCGAGGCCAGCTTCGGCCTCGGCAGCACCCGCTGGCAGATGGTCACCCGCGTCGTCCTCCGCTCCGCCCTCCCCGGCATCACCACCGGCATCGTGCTAGCCGTTGGCCGCAGCATCAGCGAGACCGCCGCCGTCATGCTCACCGCAGGCTCCGCCCTGGGCATGCCCGAGGGCATCTTCGACTCCACCCGCACCCTCTCGCTCCACTTCTACATCCTGGCCACCGAGGGCATCTCCATGCCAAGGGCCTACGCCACAGCCTCCGTCCTCATCGTCCTCATCCTGGCCATCAACCTCTTCGCCTACTGGCTGATGCGCCGCTTCATCGCAAAGGGGCGCTGAGCGATGGCCACGGACCCCAAGCTGTCGGTGGAAGACCTCTGCGTGTCCTTCGGCCCCGCCGCAGCCCTCAAGCATATCTCCCTCCAGGTGTTCCCACGCGAGCGCCTCGCCATCATCGGCCCGGCAGGCAGCGGCAAGACAACCTTCCTCCGCTCCCTCAACCGCCTCAACGACCTCGAACCCGCCTTCTCCAAGACCGGCCGCGTCCTCCTCGACGGGCAGGACATCTATGCCCCCGATACTGACGTGCCCGACCTCCGACGCCGCGTCGGTATGGTCTACGCCGTCCCTGTCCCGCTCCCCTGGTCCGTCTACGACAACATCGCCTACGGCCCCCGCCTGGCCGGCACCCGCGACCGCGAACGCCTCGACCAACTGGTCGAGGAGAGCCTCAAGAACGCCTTCCTGTGGGATGAGGTGAAGGACCGACTGAAGGATTCGGCGCTGAACCTCTCCGGCGGCCAGCAGCAGCGCATGTGCCTCGCGCGCGTCCTGGCCCTCCACCCCGAGGTGCTCCTCCTCGACGAGCCGTGCTCCGGCCTCGACCCCATCTCCACCGCCAAGATCGAGGACGCCCTCGCCATTCTCCGCGAACGCTACTCGATCATCCTGGTCACGAACAACACCAAGCAGGCCGCCCGCGCCTCCGACCGCACGGCCTTCTTCCTCATGGGCGAACTCATCGAGATCGGCCCCACCCAGCAGCTCTTCACCAACCCCGCCCACCACCGCACCGCAGGCTACATCACGGGGCGATTCGGATAGGAGAAGTCGAAAGTCGAAAGTCCAAAGTCGAAAGTCAAGAGCCCAAGGTCGGAAGTGCAGACAGGAAGGAGCGGATGATGGGCAAGATCGAGCGGTTCGAGGACATGGATGCCTGGAAGAAGGCGCGCGAACTGACCAGGGCGATCTACCAACTCACGTCGGCCGGCGGCTTCAGCCGTGACTTCGGGCTGCGTGACCAGATTCGCCGCGCTGCCGTATCCGTGATGTCCAACATCGCGGAGGGGTTCGAAAGGGGGGGCGACAAGGAGTTCCACCAGTTCCTCGCCGTTGCCAAGGGCTCGTGTGGCGAGTTGCGCTGCCAACTCTACGTAGTTTCTGTTGCGGAAAGCCAAGACTGCCTGAAGGCAGGACTCCAAACAAGGAACGAACGCGTTCGGAGTCCTGGCTTCAGCCAGTCTTTGGCTTCCGAGCACGGCCCGAGTTCGGCGAATT